>JAZRFX010000249.1:0-5256 GCA_045643845.1 Clostridia bacterium
TGAACACTACCATAAGCACTCTTATCGCTGCAAAGGGTGGTGTTGAGGCACTTGCCGCAAATACTACGACAAGCGTGCTTGGTATCACAACACTTCAGATGGGTGTTTTCGGCGGTATTATAGTAGGTCTTGGTGTTGCGGCACTTCACAACAGGTTTTATAAGATAGAGCTTCCGCAGGTTCTTTCGTTTTTTGGCGGAACGCGATTTGTTCCTATTATAAGCAGGATTGTTTTCCTCGGCGTTGGTATTCTTATGTTTTATGTATGGCCGATTGTTCAGGGATGGATTGCAAGCCTTGGCAACCTTGTTTTAGCATCGGGATATTTTGGCACCTGGATTTATGGTATTATTGAGCGTGCTCTTATTCCCTTTGGCCTGCACCATGTTTTCTATATGCCATTCTGGCAAACGGAGCTCGGCGGAGCCGTCATGATTGACGGCACGCTCGTTCAGGGTGCGCAAAACATTTTCTTTGCCGAACTTGCTTCACAGTCTACAACACAGTTTTCCGTTTCGGCAACGAGATTTATGGCGGGCAAGTTCCCGTTTATGATTTTCGGTCTTCCCGCGGCGGCATATGCTATGTACAAACTCGCACGCCCCGAAAAGAAAAAAGTTGTCGGAGGGCTTCTCCTTTCCGCGGCACTTACTGCAATGCTGACGGGTATTACGGAGCCGCTTGAATTCACTTTCCTTTTCGTAGCACCGCTGATGTATGGCGTTCATTGTGTGCTTGCAGGTCTTTCATTTATGCTGATGCATATTTTAAATGTCGGCGTTGGTATGACATTCTCGGGCGGTCTTATCGACCTGACGCTGTTCGGCATCCTGCAGGGCAATGCCAAGACAAACTGGATATGGATTGTTGTGGTAGGTCTTCTCTATGCGCTTTTGTATTTCGCGGTGTTCTACCTGATGATTAAGAAGTTCAACTATAAAACGCCCGGGCGTGAAGCAGACGACGAGGAAACGAAGCTCTACACCCGCAAGGATGTTGAGGCAAGAAAAAAAGCAAACGAACCTGACAGCGTGAGCGCGCTTATTCTCAAAGGTCTTGGAGGAAAAGATAATATCTCCGATATTGATTGCTGTGCGACGAGATTACGCGTGACAGTCAAAGAGCCCACTCTTACTGATGAGGCGGCTCTCCGCCAGAGTGGTGCATCGGGAGTTATAAGAAAAGGTCACGGTGTTCAGGTTGTTTACGGGCCGAAGGTATCGGTAATAAAATCAAATCTTGAAAATTATATGGAGTCGGGCGATGCCGAAAAGCTGATAAGCGAAAACGCCGCCGAAATTGGAATTGAAACAAATACGAAAACCTCGGCAAAAGCCGAAACACTTTATGCGCATATGTCAGGTAAGGTTGTTCCCGTAGACGCTGTTGAGGACGAAGTCTTCTCAACAAAAACTCTCGGCGACGGAATTGCGATTGAGCCTGACGAGGGAAAGCTCTACTCCCCTTGCGACGGCGTGGTTTCGATGCTTTTCAAAACAAAGCACGCGATAAATATTGAATCGGACAATGGTGCGGAGGTACTCCTTCATATAGGTATTGACACGGTCAAGCTGAACGGAAAATATTTTGAATCATTTGTAAAAGATGGCGACAAAGTAAAAAAGGGGGACCTTCTTATTTCGTTTGACAAAGAAGGAATCAGGCGCGAAGGCTACAAGCTTACTACCCCGATGATTGTTTGCAATATGTCGGACTATGAAGCAGTAAAACCCGTTATCAAAGGCAGCGCCAAAAAAGGCGACCGCGCAATAGATTTGAAATAATAAAATACCGCAAGGGATTTCCCTTGCGGTATTTTAATTAAGGTTTTTTAATAAACAAATTCAAAATTAAAGATATAAATGTAAGTGCCATAAGCATTACAAATGTTGCTGTGTATCCGCCCGTAAGCTCGAGCACCTTGCTTGAAACAGTTGCAATCAGCGAGCCCGCCATAACTGTAAATGTCATCAACGCCATATTGTTTGAGAAATGCTTCATTCCAAAGAATGATGATGTAAATGCGGCTGTGATTGTCGGGCATGCGCCGTATGACATCCCCGTCAGGCACAGTCCAACAATACAAAGTACAAGCGAATTGATTGACACGGCAAGAAGGGTAACTCCTGCAGCGCAGATAGTAAGGATGTTAGCGCATATCATTGTCTTGCGGCGACCAATAGCATCAAAAACTGCACCCGTGATAATTCTACCGATGCCGTTGCATACTGAAAGGACGCCTACAAGAGAAACAGCCAGCTTTTCGGGAGCATTGACTGAAAGCGCCAAATCCTTGGCAAAACTGATAACACTGCTTCCTACTGCCGCTAAGAATGAAATGCAGATAAATGCCATCCAGAAAGAAGGTCTGCAAAGCATTTCCTTTGAAGTGTAGTCTTTCTTATTACTATTACTTTCTTCCTTGTTTTTCACACTCTTCGTTTCGGGGAATTTTGTATCCGCATCAGGCTTTTTAATCAAGAGCCCCGAAAGAGTAATAACTACAAAAATAGCGACACCTAAAATTATATATGTTGCGCGCCAACCGATTGAGCTTTTGAACATAGCATCAGCTAAATTTCCGAGAATGAGCGCGGATGCACCGAAGCCCATCATAAGACATCCTGAGCAAAGTCCCTTTTTGTCGGGGAACCAACTGCTGACGGTTGCTATTACTACATTGTAAGAAATGCCGATACCCGTTCCTGCAAGAACGCCGTAAGTGATATACAAAATTCCCACGGGGACATTATTCAAAATTGCAGTCAGCACAAAACCGAGTGCCGACAAAATGCCTGAAGCCAAAAGAGCCACTTTATGACCTGCTCGTTTTGATAATCGCGCTCCTAAAAGACCGCCGATGCAAAAAAAGCTCATAGCGATAGTAAAATTAAGAGCAAGAGCCGATGCACCCCAACCGAACTGCTGTGCCAAAGGGGATTTAAGGATTGACCAGGCATAAAGCACGCCTGCAAAGAGCATAGCGATTACGCCGACAGCCATATACCCCCATCGAGCTGAAAGATTTTTGTTTGTTTTTTCCATTGATAACCCTCCCCGAGGACAAATAAAAAACCGTCCTCGAATTTAAAATTCAGAGGACGGATATAATCCGTGGTACCACCTCAATTTACTGCTACCTCACGATAACAGCCTTTCAAGTGTCAATCAACACTCTTGTTCTATAACGGGAACTCCCGTTGCAGCCTACTTGAAAACGAAGCTTTCGTTCGGTGCACTGCTCACAAGATGTATTCAGCTGTGCTCTCCCCATTGCCTCGCACCAGACGGCAACTCTCTCAAAGTTTGATACACGCTTACTTGTTCTTGCTCAAACGCATTTATTAATTAAGTTCTTATATATTTTATCGCTTTAGCAAGGTAAAGTCAAGTGTTTTTTATATTTACAGGAAATTTCCTCCACCTATTGGGCAAAGAGAGAGTAATACAGAAAAAATAACCCGTACTGGGTACGGGTTATTTTACAATTACATCGGGTGTACTTTATTTTCTTTATCTGCTAAAACAGGATCAATTTTATATTTCTGTCCCTGACGATATTCAAAGAACTTTGTAGCAACGGGTCCGAAGAGAGCGTAGCTTAAAACATCTTCGTCCTGCTCGATATATTCGCTGATTTCGCTTCTGAACTTATCAAGTTCTGCGGGGATTTCATCGGCAGGTCTGCCTGTGATTCTCTTTTCGTTGCCGAGAATCTTCTTTGCGAATTCGTCGCTTACTTCAACGGGAGTTCTACCATATTCGCCCTTGATCATACCGCGGAATTCCTTGGTAACATTCTTGTATCTCTCGCCCATTACAACGTTGAACACAGCCTGTGAACCAACGATCTGGCTTGTGGGAGTTACAAGCGGAGGGAAGCCTGCGTCTTCACGAACGCGGGGAACTTCGCGTAAAACTTCCTGGAACTTATCTTCTGCACCAAGCTGCTTGAGCTGTGAGAGAAGGTTTGAAAGCATACCGCCGGGAACCTGATACTTAAGAGTATTTACATCAACTGCGAGAGCCTTGGGGTTAAGAGTACCGTCTGCAAGATACTTCTCACGGATAGGTCTGAAGAAATCAGCAATATCGCTGAGGAGGTTAAGGTCGTAGCCTGTGTCATACTCTGTGCCCTGAAGTGCCGCAACGAGAGGCTCGGTTGCAGGCTGGCTTGTACCCATAGCAAGAGGTGACATAGCACAGTCAACGATATCTACGCCTGCTTCAATAGCCTTGAGGTATGTCATTGAAGCAACACCACTTGTGTAGTGAGTGTGAAGTTCAATCGGGATATTGATAGCTTCCTTCATACCCTTTACAAGGTCATAAGCGTTGTAAGGAGTGAGAAGTCCTGCCATATCCTTGATACAGATACTGCTTGCGCCCATATCTTCAAGTTCTTTTGCCATATCGATGAAGGTCTGGTTTGTATGAACGGGGCTGATTGTGTATGAAATAGCCGCCTGAACATGACCTTTTTCCTTGATTGTAGCGTTGATTGCTGTCTTAAGATTACGGGTATCGTTAAGAGCATCGAAAATTCTGATGATATCGATACCATTTGCGATTGACTTCTGTACGAAGTATTCTACAACATCATCGCCGTAATGACGATAGCCGAGGATGTTCTGTCCGCGGAAAAGCATCTGGAGGGGTGTGTTCTTTGCCTTATCCTTAATCTTTCTGAGTCTTTCCCAGGGATCTTCCTTGAGGAAACGAAGACAGCTGTCAAATGTTGCGCCGCCCCATGCTTCAAGTGCGTTGTAGCCAACTTTATCAAGCATTTCAACTGCATCGAGCATTTCGCTTGTTGTCATACGAGTAGCGATGAGAGACTGATGCGCATCACGAAGAATTGTTTCGGTTATTTTTACCGGTCTTTTATTTTCCATGATAATTATTTCCTTTCAATAAATTTAATAGGTATTCTATCCTGCTTTTTGCGGTCTGTGCATTTTTATACGCCCTTTTTGATTTAGGGTGGAGAAAAATAGTGCAGAACGGACAAACTGAATCCGCAGGTGTATTAAGATACTCCGCGAGGTGAAGTTTGTTCGTAGCAAAAAGCATATCTTTTCAAAATTCGTTGCAAGACGAATTTTTACATATAAGATTTTTTCAAACATTCTTGTTCTTAAATCATACTTTTACAAATGCTTTTTGCGGTCTGTGCATTTTTATACGCCCGTGTGATTATTTAAACAAAGCAAGAAATACACCTGCTGCTACGGCGCTGCCTATAACACCTGCAAC
>JAZRFX010000250.1:0-2979 GCA_045643845.1 Clostridia bacterium
ACCGCGGATGCCTTGTCAAAATGCGCCGCAAGGTTGCACGCCTGCATTGCGCCCTGACTGCTTCCTACAAAAATGTAATCCTTTTTATTCAAAAGCTCGTGGTCGCTGAAATATCGAAGCGCCTGCAAATTGCGCAAAAACATTTTTGCCCAGTAAGTAGTTTCAGGATTTTTATTTTCCTCGGCATCATAGCCGTAGCCCTTGAGCTTGTTATCGCGGATATCGGCGAAGAATTCCGCAGTTCCGCGGTTTGGCATACAATGAGGATTCACGAAGACGGTGAAGTAGCCCTCCATCGGTTTGGGAGGAGTCGGATAAACGCCGTAGCCCTGAAGGAACATCGCAAATTTAAGACTGCCTTTTTCCGCACCCCTGGGATATGCTGCAGCAACGGAAACATATTCGCTCCCGGGTGCTTTAATGCGCATATCATACATTTCAAAGTCGGGGAAGTTTTCGTCTTTCGTTTCTTCGCAAAAGATAACATCAGGCGTTGTTTCTTCAACCTGCGCCTTGAGTTTTCCCCAGAATTCGTTATAGTCGTCGGGGATTTTTGTTGCGCGCGTAATTTCGTGAACATCTGCGCCCGCGCTTGCGTTGTAGGTTTCGATACCTGCTATAAGCTCCTTGTTTTCGTCGCACGCCCTTGCACGAAGGTAGACAAATCCGTTTTTAGAAATGGAGGTTTCGATATAAAACCATCCGTCTTCGGATTTTTCTATATAGCCTTCGCTCTCCTGACCGTCCTCGGCAATCAGGCGATACCATATGTAAGGAATATCCAAATAATCATCCATATATTTCGCGCGGATTTTAAATACTATTTTTTCGTCCGCTGTGTACCCAAGAGCGTTTTTCGTCGTTGAGCCCACGAAATATTTGTATTCTTCCTTTTTCTTATTTGTTTTTCGTTGTAATTCAAGTTTTCTATATTCGTTCATAGAGAATTTCGCTCCTTGTATTGTGTAACAAAAACTGCCTCCCGATTCCTGCGGCGTGCCCCTTTTCCCCTCCGGACAAAATAAAGCAGAAAGTGCCCCGTCCCCAAACTGTGCAAAAGCCGTGTGTAGCATTTTCAACATTTAAAATACTCATTTTGTTTTCCTTTTCCTTATTATATGAGGTTATTTTATCATAGATGAGGGGCTTATTCAACAATAATTCGTCAAGCGGAAACCCCCAAACCGTTTAGCCGTTAGTTTTATTTCCGAAATGTTTTTTCATACAAAGGATACAGATTACTCCTGCAACGGGAAAGGCTCCTGCTACAAAAAGGCCTGCTCTCATCCCGACTTGTTCTACAGTTATATTAAACATAACTGAGATTTTAGCTGCAAGCTCTGTCAAGCTGAATTTATCGGATATAATCCCTAATAATTGCGGAGCCACAGATGCTCCCGTATCTCCGCCTGCAGCCATAAGAGCATAGATAGCCACCCCTACACTTTCAAATTTTTCTTCAACATAAATGAGTGTTCCCGGCCACAGCATAGATGTGAAAAGGCCCGTCAGGGCGCATGCTACAATTCCAACCACAGGGCTTAGTGTCAGGCTTGCCGTAAAATAGCAAACACACGCACCAATCATTCCAAAAAGCAAAATGTTTATAATTTTCTTACTATATTTTGAATATAGGGTTCTTCCTGTTCCGAGCAAAGCGGCAAATATGGCAACACCTATGACATCCCCATATACTTTAGGAACGCCTATTGCATTTTCAATAAATCCCGATGCCCATTGCGCCATTGTGCATTCTGCAGCGCCTCCGAAGAAGATGCAGAGGGTACACAATATTATTCCTTTGCTTAATATTTTCGGGCCTTTCTGCGCTTCTCCAAATTCCATTTGAGGAAGTTCTGCCTTCAAAAACATGAAATATGCCACAAGAGGTACTATTGACCAAAGAAGAGCCAGATACATCCAGTTTTCGTTTCCGAAAGCGGACAAAAAAAGTGTGCTCAATATTACTACAACAGCTACTCCCCATGCGTACATTGAATGTAATTTGCTCATTTCCTGCTCCGGATTTTTGCTTGGGATAGCAGCAATAATGGGACTTAACAAAACCTCGCTCAGCCCTGAGGCGACAGAGAATATCACTGTGCCCATTATAATCCACAAGAATGCCATGGATGGAAAAAGTGTCGGAAGCACCGCATATAATACCAATCCTACAAACATGATGAAGGGATTAATTCTTACAGCTTTAGGAATATTAAAATACTTAGTAAAAAATGTAAATATGAGATCAACCAGCAACTGCGTAAAGAAATTTATCACAACAAGAAACCCGAGAAGAGTAAAAGAAAGATCATACATTTCTCTGAAAGTCAAAAATAAAATCGGTGATAAATTTGTCGTTATCGCCGTTGCCGCCCCTGTCAGATAGCAGGCTCTTTTTGTAAGTTTGTATTTTTCCATATCATAGCTCCGTGTTTTTTGAATTTAGTCTTAATTATTCTATCATAACTTTATTTTTTCCGCAACAAAAAAAGAGTGGACTAATGTCCACTCTTTTAAATTGTCAGTATAGATTAAGCTTCGATAGCTGAAACTACGCCTGAACCAACTGTTCTACCACCTTCACGGATAGCGAAACGAAGACCTTCTTCGATAGCGATAGGTGTAATAAGCTCAACAGAGATTGTTACGTTATCGCCAGGCATACACATTTCTGTGCCTGCAGGAAGTTCGATTACGCCTGTAACGTCAGTTGTTCTGAAGTAGAACTGAGGACGGTAGTTGTTGAAGAAAGGTGTATGACGGCCGCCTTCTTCCTTAGTAAGAACGTAAACTTCGCCCTTGAACTTTGTGTGAGGATTGATGCTACCGGGCTTTGCAAGAACCTGACCTCTTTCGATTTCAGTTCTCTGAACACCACGGAGAAGAGCACCGATGTTGTCACCAGCTTCAGCCTGAGGAAGAAGCTTTCTGAACATTTCGATACCTGTTACAACAACCTTACGAGCTTCGTCTGTA
>JAZRFX010000251.1:0-1617 GCA_045643845.1 Clostridia bacterium
TAAAGAGGGAAAGTCATACTACTTGCATAATGCGATGACGGCAAACAATACATCAAAAGATGTGGCGCAAGCTTGGCTTGACAGATTCACCTATATACAGATTGAGTATGGCAGCGAAGCAACAGAGTATGAGGAATACAAAGAGGGGCAGGATATTGATTTTTATCTTGATGCGCCGCTTGGTAGTGATGAGTATGTTGATTTTGAAAACAAAAAGGTTGTACGAAACACAGCGGAAGAAAAAATTGATGTCCCCGAAATAACTGTATTAAGGGGCGTAAACAACTACGAAGTAAAAACGCGGGTATCTGCAAAAATAAGCGGAGAGTATAAGAAAACGGAGGTGTAAAAATGTCGAATGCGAAAAACATATTTTTAATATTCCTTGCAAGCATTGGAAGCATCCTCGCCGAAACCTTCGGCGGATGGGACGCGTTTTTAAAAGCACTCGTTATGTTCATGATTGCTGACTACATAACGGGGATGACCGTCGCGCTCGTTTTTCACAAATCGCAAAAAACAACAAGCGGCGGCGCATCAAGTCAGGTCGGTTACAAAGGAATCGTCAAAAAGATTTCGATGCTTCTTTTAGTTGCGCTTGCAGTAAGAGTTGACGAGCTTTCAGGCACAAACTACATACGAAACGCGACGATATTTTTCTTTCTCGGAAATGAAGGAATCAGCGTTCTTGAAAATATAGGTCTTATGGGAATCGAATTTCCCGAGTTTTTGAAAAAGGCGCTTGAAACAATCAGTAAAAGTAATAATGAAAAGGGCGAGTGAATATCATAAAGCGGAGGGATAAAATGAGTAGTTTCAAAAAGTATGATTTAAATGAATTTCAAAACTACATAGAAAAAGTAAAGCTTTTGCGGAAAATAAACAAAATTCAGCTTCATCACACATATTCTCCAAGCTATAACGAGTTTTCGGGCAATAATCATATTGCGCTTCAGGAGGGGATGAGGAATTGCCATATAAAGAATAACGGTTGGAGCGATATCGCGCAGCATTTTACCATTTTTCCCGACGGAATTATCGTCGCGGGAAGAAGTCTTGAAATGGTTCCTGCAGGGATAAAAGGCGCGAATACAGGCGCAATCGCAATTGAATGCATCGGCAATTTTGACATCGGCGAAGATGCTATGGATAAGAAACAAAAAGAGGCGATAGTCGGCGTTTTAAAGGTGCTTACAAAAAAGTTTTCCATAGAGCCGAAAGAGGGGATAATCTACCACGCGTGGTGGACAAGTGGCGGAAAAAACCTCGGCGACTACATAAAGGGACAGTCGTGTAAAACCTGCCCCGGAACAAACTTTTTCGGCGGCAACACGAAAAAGGCGTTTGAGGAAAATTTGCTCCCTCTCATTTGCGAAGGAGCAAATCCTCTCAAAAGTGTTGACGAAATAAACGACATTGTGTGGGAACTTATAAACGCAGGCATCGTCACAGACGGCAAGCTATGGCTTTCAAAATGCAAGGAAGACAAAAATATTTATCATCTGTGCAGGAAAATGGCAAACTACCTTCGCGGAACTTTGTAAAAAAGGTGTCGGGGATATCTCCCGACACTCTTTTTTTATGTGACAAAATACCAAAAAATACAAAGAAAATCAA
>JAZRFX010000252.1:0-2424 GCA_045643845.1 Clostridia bacterium
CCCCCCGAATTTTCCTTCAATTCGGCGCAACAATACCTTGCCATTCTCGTCGGCGGGATTGTGTGCTTCGGGATAAGATTCCACATCGTCACAACCTTGCCGTCCTTATCACGCGGATATTCAAACTTGACATCTGGATACTGCTCCTTGATAAACCGTATAAGTTCTGGCGGGTCAACCGATGTCACATTGTATACGGCTTCAAACTTTACTCCCGCAAGTACGCAAAGGTGGTATATACATTGGCTATCTTTGCCTCCAGAGAAAGCAACTCGGTATCCTTCTTCTGGCTCGAAAGAGCGTAACGTATCTATCGCTTTCTGAATCTTATCGTTCTCTCCGAATAATGTTAATTCACTCAACGCCATTGTTTCTGTTCCTCGTATTCTATAATTTCTATCAACGGTTCTGCCGTATTGTAATCATGCGCGTTATCTTTTTCTTTGATGTTCCTGTATCGCTCAAGTCCAATTCCAAACAGTATCCCCGTTCCGAATAATACAAGCATCATTAGGAAGTTTCCAACACCCATTGCGAAGCTGTTCATGCTTCGTCTCCTTCCTCAAGCAAGTCCATCAATGCTTCTGCCATCGTGCGGATTCCGTCTATATATCGCACCATATCTTCCGTTCTTACTGTAACACCGTCCTCTATGCAACGGTTTGCTCGGTCGATGTAGTCGCTAATCAAGTCGTGTTCCGTCTTGACAATATCCAGTTTTGTAATGCTCGGAATATGCTCGACATAATTCTTAAATTCGATTTCACTCATACAGCCTTACCAGTCTTCTCCTTCGCGTGATAGTAATCAATCATTCCATACGCAAACAGTCTGCACAGACCATATTGCGTTGGATTCGTGAAATCCTTTTGTTGTTCTATATACTCCCAGATAAACTCTACGGGAATAACATCATCGCAAGGCAATTCTGCAATCGCCGCCCGTGCCGCATCTCCATCTTGGTGAAGAACAACCCTGTGCGCATCACTTTTCTTGATGTAACCGCAAGTCTTTGTGTAACCACTCATCTTTTACTTTCTCCCATATAGCAATAAGTCTTTCCCAAGTTGCAATCATCATGTCGAAAGCAATGTTATCCATGCTTCCCTCTTTTGTTGCCGCCATTTCTTCCCGCGTCTCCGAAATCACTATTTCGATAAACCGTATCGGAATTACATCTTCTGTTGGTTGTGCCATAATCCTTCGCAGGATAACCGACCGATACTGGTCTATTGCTTGCTGAATAAGGTCTGTGGCTTCACCCGTGATTTCAATCTCGCCATCAAGAATATCCTTTGACAGTTCCTCGGCATCAATGTATCTCATCGCAATTCTCCAATTCCGTAAGTCTTACTTCTATTCTTGGAACTTCTCCGTAAACCTTCTTAACAATCATAAGTGTTATTTGTTTATCATCATCGAATGCTATTGTGTTCAATGCGTCGAAAATGCTTTTTATGATGTTGTCGATGTCTGGCTTCTTTTGACACGGATAATAACCACAAAGCATTTTTTCTCTCTTTTTCTTCGACACCGATGTCGGAACGGAATAGTAACAAATGATGTCGGCGCAAATCGCTCCGTTCAGCTTTATTCCGTTTGCCGCCTGTATGTAGCACATCTTTACATATGCTTCGTAGTTCAGCGTTTCTTCTGGCGTGTACGTCTTAACAAAGTTCCCTTGCTTTGCGAACCTCGGTCTTCCCTTTCCTCTTGGCTCTCCAAGTATTGTGAACTGAACCTTTCTCATACAATCACCTTGTCCTTGCTATAGTAATAGATGTTCTTGTTCCACTTCTTCGCCCATTCGTGTTCCTGCCTTGCTCCGTTGCTTTCCTTCCATCCTTCGAGAAAGAAAACATCGTCTGCGGCTTTAAGCATCTCTTTGCTTATGTTCATGTAGTCTTCGTATTTATGAAGACCAACTGGCATCCACGCGGGAGAAAGAACTTTGTAACCAAAATGTTCTAAAACCATTTGACAGTCGCAGAAATCGTACTGGTATGTATCGAGATTGTCACTTATCTTCCCCGCTATGTACGCTACCATTCTCTTCTTCCTCTGTCTTCTTAATTGCGTGTTCCAGATACCAGATTGCTTTGCGCAAGTCTTCCGTGCCGCCCTTCTTCTTCCATCTGCACATATACTTTATTGCACATCCGATATCGAAAGCGACAACTCCTATCAACTTTTCCGTGAATGCATCAATCACATCAATCACCTCAAGACCTTTGCTTGATTGATAGTGATTCGGATGGTCTACATGGTCGAGTTTCGGAGACTCAACGAGCTTTGCATCGTCTGCTTCAATGTAGTAGCAAGCCGAATCAACTTCTCCGAATATTCCATAAACGGTTCTTCCGTCTGCGCATATCTGGTCTTTGTTAACATGAACTACGACATTACCTTTGTTTAGCCACAAGC
>JAZRFX010000253.1:0-1309 GCA_045643845.1 Clostridia bacterium
GGGCAAGATTGACGCCAACCTCGCGTGGAGTGGCGACGCCGTTTACGCAATGGACCTCGCCGAGGAGGAAGACGGGAAAGGGCTCGCCTTCAAAATCCCCGACGAAGGCTCTACAATATGGTTTGACGGCTGGGTAATGCCCAAGGGTGCAAATGTAGCTCTCGCGCAGGATTTCGTAGACTTTTTGTGCAGACCTGAAATTGCCGTAATGAATATGGACTATATCGGCTACACAAGTGCGATTGCAGGCGATGAGATTTTCGACCTTGTCCGCGAAAATTACGAGGATGAGGACGGAAAATACGAATACGACCTTTCCTATTTCTTTAATGGTACTCTTTCCGAGGAAAACTACACCGACGGAAAAGCGATTATAAGAACAAATGAGCTTGGAAGACAGCTTACCACACAATATCCGTCGCTTGACGAAGTTGCGCGTTGCGGAATCATGGAAGATTTCGGCGAGCAAAATCAGGCGGTGCTCGAAATGTGGACGCAGGTCAAGAGTAACAACATCTCCGCGTTTTCATATGTGATGATGGCGTTTCTCGCCCTTTTCGCTGCGGCGATGATTGTAAATAAGATTTGCAAAACACAGAAAAAGAAAAGACGCAGAAGATGACGGAAATTCCGTCATCTTTTCTTTTTTTGGCAAAAGTATTGACAAATGAAAAAGGGAGTGATATATTAAAGTCAAAGAAAGTCAAAGTCAAATTTTGAAACAAAAGAGGTGCTTTTTTATGAATATGTCAGATATCATCGAAAAAATGCTTATAGATATGCTGAAAGAGTCGGACGGAAATGTGGAAATTCAGCGAAACACCCTCGCAGGGGAGCTTAACTGCGTGCCGAGTCAGATAAACTATGTTATCCAGACTCGCTTCACCCCCGAGCGCGGATATATCATTGAAAGCCGTCGCGGCGGCGGTGGCGGAGTGCGAATCCGCACAGTCAAAACGGACCGTTCCACCTACCCGATGCATATTGTAAACGCTGTTGGAAATACACTTTCCTATCGCACAGCGGCAGTTTTTGTACAAAACCTGCTCGATTACGAATGTATCACCTCGCGCGAGGCGCATATAATCCTCGGTGCAGTAAATGATAAAGTTTTACCCTTTACCGCCGACATCCGCGACACTGTAAGAGCACGCATATTTAAAAGTATGCTTATAAGTATAGCAGGAGCGTAATGAATGCGGAATGCAGAGTGTTTTTCTGCCCATCGCTCCATTTGTTGGAAACTCTAACTTCTTGTTTGGGGACAGGGCAATTTTTTGTGCACCTTCGGATTACAAAAATTCCCGCC
>JAZRFX010000254.1:0-1819 GCA_045643845.1 Clostridia bacterium
TCCATAACACCATAAATTCTCAATATAATTTTATCGTAAAAAGCCTTTTATGTCAAGGAATAAAAGAAAAAGGGATACCTCGCGGTATCCCTTTTTTGTTATACTCTTGGTGTTACGCCAATCTTATTAAAGTTTTCAAGGATTTTGTCGATATGCTTCTGAATTTCTTCCATAGAAAGTGTTCTTTCGTCGGAGGAGAATGCGAAGCGGAGTGTGATTGACATTTCGCCGTTCATTTCGTAAGTATCAACAAGTGTAACGCCGTCAAGCTCTGCGATTTCTTCGTTTTTCCAAGCTGTTTCGATTTCGCTGTACTTCTTGCCATTTGTAACAAGAGAAAGGTCGTAATCAACGCCCGGGAACTTTGAAGGTTCGTTGAACTTAAGAGGTGTAGGAGCCGCCTTTTCAAGGTCAGCCATATCGATTTCGATACATACAACCGCTGCGTTCTTGTCAATTTTCTTAAGATTTGAAGGATGAAGTGTGCAAAGAACACCGATTTCCTGACCGTTTATAGAAATCTTTGATGTATTCTTCGGATGCTGCCAGTTATATTCGGGAGCGATTCTTGTAAACTGAGGCTCTGCATGACGCATCTGCGAAGCAATGTAGCGGATGATTTCAACAGCCTTGAAATAAAGGTCCTTTTCGCTCATTGTCTTGTCAAAGAGTGTGATGCCGAGGCGTTCCTTTTCGTTTGCAAGCTTTTCTTCTGTCACGCCGTCAACAACTCTGCCGATTTCGAAAAGGCCGTATGCGGGTGCGTACTGCTTGTTTTCGTAAGCAAATGTGAGAAGTGTGGGAAGCATACTCTTTCTGATAGTTCCGGTTTCAGGTGTCGCAATGTTAAGGATTGTAACATTTTCGGGAACTTCGATGCCGAGCTTCTTGTACTTGTTACCGTCACACCAGATGTATGAATGAACTTCGTTCATCATATAGCGCTGTACGAGGATGTCCTTAATCCATTCGCTGTCACGATGCATAACAGTCGCTCTTACGGGCTTTAACGCACTCTTTGTGGTTGTGATTTCAAAGTTATCGTAGCCGTAAATACGGGTGATTTCTTCGATAACATCCGCCTTGATTGTAACATCCTTTGTAGCTCGCCAGGTGGGAACAGTTACGCTGATATTTTCGCCGTCAAGCTTTGCGTTGAAGCCGAGGAGATTAAGTGTTGAAAGAATCTGCTCGGTAGGAATGTCGATACCTGTGTAGCGGTCAACATAAGCCTTTGTGAATGAGAGAGAGATTTCGTCGTACTTTCTCACATATTCATCAGTAAGCTGTGATGAAACCTTTGCACCTGGATCTATTTCGAGAAGGAGATTTAAAAATCTCTTTACTGCGATAAGAGTCATTTCGGGGTCGAGAATCTTTTCGTAGCGCATACTTGCGTCGGTACGAAGTCCAAGTCTTGTAGAAGACTTACGAACTGATACGCCGTCAAAGTTTGCACTTTCAAGAACAACTGATGTTGTGCCGTCTATGATTTCGGAATCAAGACCACCCATAATACCTGGGATTGCAACGGGTGTATCGTTGTTGTAGATAAGAAGTGTATCTGTATCGATATCGCGCTCTGTATTGTCAAGTGTTGTGAACTTCATTTCCTTTTCGGGAGTTCCAACCTTGATTGCGTCAATCTTTCTTGCATCAAATGCGTGAGTGGGCTGACCAAGCTCAAGCATAATGTAGTTTGTAAGGTCGGCAAGAAGATTGATTCCGCGCATACCGCAGTAGTAAAGACGGATACGCATATTTACAGGGCTCTTGTGTACAGAAATATTCTGGAACTTAAGGCAGGAATATCTTTGGC
>JAZRFX010000255.1:0-5031 GCA_045643845.1 Clostridia bacterium
ACAAGCCCTGGATCCGTCCTGAAGAAATCCTCGGTATTGCAGATCAGAAGATTGACTTTGCTCCTCCTGCAACAGTAACTCGTTCTACAAATTACTACAAGAAGTAATAATCCTTTAAAAGGGGTGCGACTAATCAGTCGCGCCCCTTTTTGTTGTATAGGAATTTGCGCGATTTTATCGCAAGGGACATTTGTGATAACAAAAATTCAGCTGGAAAGCGAAATGGGTGAAGCGACACGCTTCTTTTTATGCTGTATTTTGCTCTATTTGATTGACTGTGTGTTCCTTTTGTGATATAATTTATTATGTCGTTCTATATCATTTTGCAAAGCGATTTTTGAGGGCGAATGATATGTGCAACATTTTAATAAAAAACGGAGCAAAAATGCTAAATTTATAATACGAAAGATAGAGAGGTAGATTATTATGGCTAAAAAATTTATGGACAAAAATTTCTTGCTTGAAACAAAAACAGCACAGAAACTTTACCACAACTATGCAAAGAATAAGATGATTTATGACTATCATTGTCATCTTTCTCCCCAGGAAATTTATGAGGATAAGAAATACTCAAACATTGCCGAAATCTGGCTTTCAGCCGACCACTACAAGTGGAGATATATGCGTAGCGCAGGTATGGAAGAAAAGTATTGTACAGGAAATGCAACTGACTATGAAAAATTTGTTGCATATGCAAAGGCTGTTCAGTATGCAATCGGAAATCCTCTTTATCATTGGACACACCTTGAACTTCAGAGATATTTTGACATAGACGAGCCTCTCACAGAGAAGAATGTTGAAAAAATCTGGAATATCGCTAACGCAAAAATCAAGGCAGGCGGATTTTCAGCACGCGAACTTATCAAAAAGTCTAATGTTGCTCTTATCGCAACAACTGACGATCCCTGCGACAGTCTTGAATATCACAAGAAGCTTCGCGAAGATAAGACATTTACTACACGCGTAGTTCCTACATATCGTCCTGACAATGTTCTCGGTATCGAAAAGGCTACTTTTGCAGAATATATCGAGAAGCTTGAGAAGGCAACAGGCGTAGAAATCAAAGATTTTGACAGCCTTAAGGAAGCGCTCCTCGTTACTCTCGGTAAATTTGAAAGCGTTGGATGTAAAATTTCCGACCATTCTTCTTCCGCTATGCCTTTCGTATTGGCTGATGACAAGGAAATCAGCAAAATCCTCAAGAGAGGACTCAAGGAAAAGGATATCACCGATGAAGAAGCAGAAGCATATAAGACAGCTGTTATGCTTTTCCTCGGCAAAGAATACGCAAAGCGCGGTTGGGTAATGCAGCTTCACCTCGGACCGCTTCGTAACAACAACACCCGTATGTTCGAAAAGGTTGGCGTTGATGCAGGCTTTGACTCTATCGACGATCAGCTTCAGGCAAGAACTCTTTCAGCTTTCCTCAACGAACTTGATAAGGAAGACAAGCTTCCCAAGACAATCCTTTACACCCTTAATCCCAAGGATAATTTCGTTCTCGGTACAATGCTCGGCAACTTCCAAACAGGCGGCGTAAAGGGAAAGGTTCAGTTCGGTTCAGCCTGGTGGTTCGTTGACCATCGCGACGGTATGGAAGAACAGATGAAGACTCTTGCAAACCTCGGCGCACTCCACGCTTTTGTAGGTATGCTTACTGACTCAAGAAGCTTCACATCATACCCTCGTCACGAATACTTCAGAAGAATTCTTTGTAACATCCTCGGTAATTGGGTGGAAAACGGCGAATTCCCGAAGGATTTCGAACTTCTCGGCAAAATTGTTGAAGATATTTGCTTTGATAACGCAAAGAGCTATTTTGGTATAGAACTTTAATTTTTATATAGCGGGAGCAAGGTTATGGAACTGAAAACACAGGCTCTTTTAGCGGTTGCAATGGCATATTTCAACCGCGGAAATAAAATTCAGTACGATCAGCGCTGTATGGATAGAAAACTTATCACAACCCCTCGTCGTGATAAGTATGTTTCTCCCGAAGATGCTACAAGTCAGAGAACGGTTTTCCTTGACTGTTCATCCTTCATAAATGTTGTTTTTTGGGAAACCTTCGGCTACGAAATTCCCTTTGAACTTACGTGGCATATGGTTGATTATTTTCATCCCCGAGTTTTTCTTTATGAGAGGACTTACGAGGAAACTCCCGAGGAAATTGAAAATATCAAGCAAGAGATAAAGGATTCTTTGAAAATAGGCGATGTTTTGACATTTGACCGTTTCAGCGGTAGCGGACATACCGTCCTTTATATCGGGAACGGGGAATTTGTGCATTGCACGCCGAACAACAGGCCCGACAGCTACGATTATAAAGAAAAGAAAAGCCGTGAATATGAAGATGGAGGACTTTTCATCATAGACGCATCGGATTTGATTGATGATAAAATTTTTGAAAGCAAAACTGTAAAAAGAATTGCTATTGAAAGACCTCTTGATATTTTGGACAAGCCTACCGATAAAGCGATGGCAAGAATTACTGACGCTAAAGACCTTATCTGTAGTGTTGAAACATCGCATCCTGGCGGACACCACGCAACAAAAGGGGATACTGTTACATATAGCGTAACTGTTTTAAATAACGGCAGCGAAGAGCGTGATGTAACCGTTTCTTTTAAAACGTCTGAAATTAAAAAAGAAAAAATCCTCAAGGGAAAAGAAGCGCGTTTTGATTTCAAAGTAACTCTTGAAGATGATGAAAGTGTTTTCGCAAAAGCCCCTGAAATAATTGTCAACGGACTCTTGTTGAATGCGCCAAAGGTTCTTACAGGTAAGAAAATCTCAAAAGAGAATCTTGCAAAAGTAAGCAAAAGCGCAATAAAAGGAATCATAGACGGAAAAACTGCCATTCAATCAGCATCGGAAGCGTATAAAGAAATCGGAATTTCTTTCTCCCCGAATGAAAATGAACATTTCTTTAAGAATTTCTATCTTCACGATACATTGAGTGGAGATGTCCTTTCAAGGCGTGCGCAGATTCCTTCGGAAACGATGGGCGTTTATTCGTTTTTTGGTGGTGTAGCCGTTATTACTCCCGAAAAAATCTCAACCCCGTATGTAAGTTGCAACAAACCTTTAAGGCGCGACCTTATGGAAGGGGATATAATCCTTATATGTGATGATAATTTCGGTATCAACACATATAGCGCATATTATGATGGCACCTCGCTGACAGGTCAGTTTGAATTTGGCGGAGAAACTAAAACTATAGAAGAGGAAGAACTCGATAAATTTATCGACAGTCTTTTAGGTCAGTATTCTTTCATCGTTTTACGCCCGTCATATAAACTATAAAACTAAAAGGAGAAAATGAATGAGAAAAAAGTTACAGGATAAAATGTTTGAAATAAGCTACCTTTTTGAGCTTTTTATAGCCGTGATAGTAGCTTTGGCAATTTTAGTGTTTGCAGGAAATTTGATAGTTGACACATTTAATTTTTCTATCCTCGCAAAAGATTCCAACTACCTTTTGATAGTTCTGGACAGCGCAATCACACTTGCAATCGGTGCTGAGCTTATAAAGATGCTTTGTAAGCATACTCCCGAAACAATTATCGAAGTGCTCGCATTTGCGCTTGCGCGTCACCTTATTGTTGAACATAAAAATCCGCTTGAAAACCTCACAACAGTTGTTGCAATCGCTATTTTATTTGCCGTAAGAAAGTTCTTCCTTCAGAAACACGATTTGCTTGAAACACCCGACGGTCTTATAGAACTGGAAGAAAATGAGAAGGTAGATTGATATGAAAATCGTTTTACAGCGTGTACAGGAAGCGTCCGTTACCATAGATGGCAATAAGGTGGGAGAGATTGGGCAGGGGTATTTAATCCTCCTCGGCGTATCAAATGATGATACGCGTGAAATCGCCAACAAAATGATAGAAAAGATTTCGCGCCTGCGTATTTTTGAAGACAGCGAAGGAAAGACAAATCTCAGCATAGACGCAGTGTCGGGCGAGGTTATGGTAGTTTCGCAGTTTACTCTTTATGCCGATTGCAAAAAAGGTAACAGACCATCGTTTATAAATGCGGGTTCTCCCGCACTTGCCGAAGAACTTTATGAGTATGTAAAGGAAAAGTGCAAAGCCATTTTTGGTAAGGTAGAGTGCGGTCAGTTCGGCGCGGATATGAAGGTATCTCTTGTGAACGACGGGCCCTTTACACTTGTGCTTGACAGCAAAGAATTATTTTAATAAAAAATGCCGTAAGATAGAGGAATCTTACGGCATTTTGCTGTTTTTTATTATTTTGTCAAAATAATAGCAGTTTTTATAGAAAATCATTGAAAATAAGGAAAAAAGATGATATAATTTTTGATGGACATTTGTGTCTTTAAAAACTATTGATTTAGTAAGAAGGTATCGATTATGGCAACGAAATTCGGAAGAAAAAAACATAAGCAGAATAATGTCTTCCGCACAGTAATAACTGCAATCTTATTGTGCGCAATTTTCCTTGCAGCGATTGTATATTTGTATGACAAAACCGAGGATACTGAATATGAAAATCTTCATGTTCAGACAAAGCAGTTTAAAGATGATATTATCCTGCAATTGATATCCGACAGGGAAAATCTTTCAACAATGGCGTCCTTTGCCGCAAAGCTTTATAAAGACGGTGGGAAATACGACCTTTTGTTTGAATCTTTCAAGCCTATCGGAATGATTTCAAATATCGGGATTTTAAACGCTGACAATACTTTTTCAACCAAGGCAGGAACCCGGGATGCAGGCGGCGTTTTGAATTTTAACGAGGAGAAGGAAAAAGGTGTACATATAAGCGGGAAAATTTCAGACATAACCAACACCGATTTTGAACTTATAAGAAGCGCTGTCCCGATAGTGGCAGACGGAGAAACTGTCGGAATTTTATATGGTGCAATAGATCCTGCAAACCTCAGAAAAAGATATATGGAAATGGTTAATGAACTTGATGCTCAGCTTTTCGTTTATGAAAAAGAGACAGGCGACATACTCATAAACACAATCCAGGCAGATTTTGAAAACATCTCTTCGCTTA
>JAZRFX010000256.1:0-5012 GCA_045643845.1 Clostridia bacterium
GGCTTTACGCATCTTGAAATAACGCTGTTTTTTTGAAATTCCACGCCTTCAACACCGCGGCAAATGTGAGTGTAGATACAGCTTTGTTTTTCAAGCATATCACACATGCCATTTTCTATGGGCTGTACCACAACAACGCCACCATCAAAATCCGTAGCGTCATTAACTTTTTGTATCATCCAATCGGCGAAACCTCTTAAAAAGCCGCCTTCGCCAAACTGTATTACTTTTTCTTTCATAATCAGTCTCCTGTAATGATTATACAATTACGGGCGGTTTTCAAACCGCCCGTATGATAATTCTAATAATTACTTAAGAATTCCTGCTGCGCTGTCTTCATCAACGTAGAGAATGAAATCCTTGTGTTCCTTAAGAAGTGTTGCAGGAATAAGGTTAGTTGTCTTTTCAGCCTTAACAGTGTTTTCTACTGCTTCAGCTTTAACAGCGTAAGGTACGCAAGAAACGATTCTTTCGCACTGCATAATCTGATATGTAGTCATAGATACAGCCTGCTTGGGAACGTCGTCGATTGTAGCAAACCAACCTTCGCCCATCTGCTGCTTCTTACAACGTTCATCAAGATCAACGATGATATAAGCTTCCTTTGTGTCAAAGTCAGCAGGCGGATCGTTGAATGCAATGTGTGCGTTTTCGCCGATACCGATAAGACCGATATCGATGGGAGATTTTCTGATTTCCTCAGTAAGCTTTGCAATACCTTCTTTTGTGCCATCCACAAAATGAACTGCTTTAAGTGTGCCTACCTGATCAACAAATCTTTCCTGAAGATACTTTCTGAAACTTGCAACATGAGTTATAGGAAGATCTACATATTCGTCAAGGTGGAACATTTCAACGCACTCCCACTTAACGCCAGGCTCTTTTACAAGTGCTTTGATTGTATCAAACTGAGATGCACCTGTTGAAAGAACTATTCTTGCACTTCCCTTTTCTTCGATACAGTTTTTAAGTACTTCAGCAACATGCTTTGCTGCGCTCTTTCCGAGTTCTTCGCTGTTTTTACAAATTCTGATTTCCATTTTTTTCAACCTTTCTTTGATGTATAATTATTTAAATTCTTTTCCTTCTATAATGACTTTTTTAACGTTAATATCAGCGTCAAAAAATACCAGATCGGCAAAATAGCCTTCTTTAAGAGCGCCACGCTCGGAAAGCCCCATTGTCTTTGCCGGGTTTTCAGTTATCATTTTAATACACTTTGTCAAAGGAACTCCTGCCTGCTTGTGCATAACCCTTACAAGACGGTCTGCAGTTGCAACGCTACCCGCAAAAGCGGTCATATCAGTAAGATAAGCAATTCCATCTTTTATAACGCAATCCATACCGTCGTTTTTAGGACCAAGAACGGATTTGCCTTCTCCCATACCTGCACCTCTCATCGAGTCTGTAATCAGGCATATTTTATCTGAACCTTTTATTTTATAGATTAATCTTAAAAGATCAGGCGGAAGATGAATTCCATCTGCAATTATTTCAACAGTAACGCTATCCTCTAAAAACGCTGTTTCAACTGCGCCGAGCTTTCTATGACAGTTGCGACGGGTAACGCCGTTCATTCCTGAATAAAGATGTGTTGCAAGTGTGCAACCCTTTTCTATTGCAGGGAGAATTTCTTCATAGATACCATCCGTATGACCAAAAGAAGCGACGATCCCTTTTTCTTTTAGATAATCACAAAGCTCGTAGGCGCCTTCAAGTTCGGGTGCGAAGCTTATACGCTTAAGAGTACCTTCCGAAGCTTCTATAAACTTTGCATACTCATCTTTGATGGGAGCTTTGATATAGTCAGGATTCTGCGCACCTCTTTGTGCGTCGGCAAAATAAGGACCTTCAAGATGAGAGCCTGCAATATGAGGCTTGCCTGGTGCGTTTTCCTTGATAGCTTCCTTCGCGTTTTCAATAAAGCGCATAATATCCGCCGTTGAAGACGATGTGCATGTAGGATAAATAGAAGTAGTTCCATATCTTGCATGTGTCTGTGCCATTTTGATAATATCTTCTTTTTCTCCGTCTGCACAGTCGAAATCACCTGCACCGTGAGTGTGTATATCTATAAAACCTGGGGAAACGAACATTCCTTCAGCGTCGATTTCGCTATCAAAAGGAAGTTCTTCCTCGGTAAGTTTCATTATTTTGTCGTCTTTGATATAAAGAAACTTATCTTTTTCTTCTATGTCAGTTATAAAAACTGCATTTTTAATTCTTGTTACCACTCATTTTCCCTCGTTTCAAGTAAAGTGATTATTTCCTTAATTCCTCGTAAAATTCACTGAGGCTAACCTGTCTGCCCTCTTTCATAGAAACGTTCGCTGCCATACCTATACCAGTAGCCATAAGGCCCGCCCACATATCAGCCATCTGATTAAGAGGATCAGGAAGATTCTTGTTGCGGAACATTCTGTCACGAAGTTCAATGTCGGCGCCGCCGTGGTCTGAACTTGTTGTAAGAGGAACATTCATTGTTATTTCCTCGCCTTTGTAATTGAATATCTTAAGGCTTCTTTCAGACTGGATATCGTAACCCATCTGTGAGAGGTCTTTTGTTGACATTTCAATTCTACCCTTTGTTCCGTTAAGCACAAGTCTTACACCTTCATAAGGAGAATGCGCAGTGAGAGTATAACTCATAATTGCGCCGCCTGAATACATTACATTAAGGCTTACGCTGTCTTCAATGTCTACACGATCGGAATAAACACATCTATCGCGCAAGTAACCATCTTCTGATTCGCATTCGAGATAAAGTTTTCTTAAGAATTCAGCGTTGGGAGTATCGGAATCCATTCCGCAATTGTGTTTACATGTTGCCTTTTCGGGACATTCGATACATCTTTCCGCAGGAGCTTCTTTATTGGTGCCATAAAAGCGGCGTGTGCCGAATGCATTAACAGCAATGGGTTCTTCTTCCAAAAACCAGTTTGCTATATCAAAGTGATGTGAAGATTTATGTATAAGAAGAGAACCTGAGTTTTCTCTTATGCAATGCCAACGATGGAAATAGTCTGCACCGTGGCTTGTGTCAAGCAACCATTCATAATGAATGCTGCAAATCTTACCGATTGTACCTTCTTTTATAAGCTCTTTCACTCTCTTGAAGAAGGGATGGAAACGAAGGTTGAATGTAACTGTGATATCCTTCTTTGTTTCTTCCTGCACCTTTTTGATTTCGAGTGCTTTTTCAAAAGTTGTTGTAAGAGGCTTTTCAACGATAACATCACAACCGTGCTTCATAGCTTTTATTGCGTAGAAGTCATGATCGCAGTCTTTTGTTGTGATTATTACTGCATCGGGTTTAACCTCATCCAGCATTTTGTCAAAATCATCATATACGGGAATTTCCTTCCCTGTCATTTCGCTTACAAGAATTGCTCGTTTCTTATTTATGTCATAAACGCCGCAAAGCTGTGCACAATCTCCGTATTCTTTTACAAGAGGCTCTGCATAAGATTTCATGCCTCTATGCCCGCAGCCTACCATAACATACTTCTTCATTATCATCAACTCCTAATAGTGTTAATATTGACACTATAATTATATTGTGTTATTCTACTTTTGTAAAGTGATAATTTTGTGTTTTACAGTACAATTTTAGAATTCTATTATTTAGTTATATCCCGAATTATTCGAGAACCAAACTATTTAATAGGACTTTTTTGCACTAATCAAGATAAAATTGGAGTGAATTATTGTGAATGTGTACGAGCTTAGTCTTAAAGAACTTACCATCAAACCCGAAACGCTTTATTTTCATGTTCCGCCGATAGTGTGGAAAGGCGACTCGGTCGGGCATATTGGGAAAAGAGATTTGTTTTTCTGGGTAATTGAAGGCGAATGTTTTTTAAGAATAGATAATCAGAATTATATTATACATCCAGGACAACTCGCATATCTTCCCAAAGGGAAAATGCGAGCATATACCCATGCTTCCGAAAGGTTTACCATGTATGAAATGGCTTTCTCCGCTGAAACTAACGGTACATCACTTATGGAAGTTTTAGGTCTTGCCGACACAGATTTCGTGGTCGATATCACTGATAAGGAAGAAATGAGTAAACTTTTCGAAGAGTCTTATCGCGATGAGTTTTACAGAAATCCATTATACGATCTGACGTGGTGCGCCAATATTGCGAACATTATAAGCATATATGCCCGCGAACGCTCGAAACAAAGCACTTCCGAAAGCAAGCTTTTCCGCCCTGTTCTTGAATATATGTCATCGAATATCAGTCGCAGTGTCAACATTGATGAGCTTGCTTCACTTATGTTTATGCAGGATACCTATTTTATAAAAAAATTCAGTAAAGCGTACGGGATTTCTCCCCTCGCCTACTTTAACAGAATGAAAATTTATAAGGCAATGGGGCTTTTGGCAGGAACAAATATGTCAATCGAGGAAATTTCCAAAGAAGTAGGCATTGCGGATTCGTCCTACTTTACAAGAATGTTTAAAAAGCATTGCAAAGTAACCCCAACGAGGTACAGATCCGAGTTTAAATAAAAGGCATATTTTATATAATATATATTATTATTCTATTGACATAACCGGAAAAAACATAGTATACTTAAAGAAGAAATATATTCCACTTTAAAGGGGGCATATTCTTTGAAAAAGAAAGGTATTTTTGCGTTTGACCTGGGCACAAGCGGAGTTAAATGCTCTGTTTATGATATCGACGGTACTTTGTTGGGCGCAAGTTATGGAACATATGATACATATTATCCTCATCCCGACTGGCGCGAACAGGCACCAGCTGATTGGATTTGCGAGATCAAAAAAGCTTCAAAAGAACTTCGCGCCACACTGGAAAGTGTTGAGCTTGTAGGCATAGGAGTATCAGGCCATTCGTTAGGGGCTTTACCCGTAGATGAAAACGGAAATCTTCTTTGCGATAGAATTCCTATATGGTCCGATGCAAGAGCCAGAATTCAGGCGGAAGAATTTTTCAAAAAAACTGATTATAAAACATGGTATGAAAAAACAGGTAACGGAT
>JAZRFX010000257.1:0-5300 GCA_045643845.1 Clostridia bacterium
AGGACATTAAGGAATGCATTCTCAAAGCGGTAATACCAGTCGTATGCTACGCACAAGCCAAGTAATCTCTTCTGCGTATCGTCAAGGTCGTTCTCGAAGTATCCATCTGTATAGAAGTCTATGTCGATTTCCGTACCGACAGGAAGCTCTTCGGATATAACTACCGCTCCAGTATCCGCGCTATAAACAAACCCAATAATCGGAGTATATGTAACGCCGCCAACGGAATCTGTTGTGACATATCCGACATTGCAGAGGTCAAACCCCGTTGCGGTTGTCGTTATTGTAAGCGGGAATGTCTCTTGGTCTGTTACTGTGTGTGTTGCGTCAGCATAAGACGGAGCAACATACTTGAGATACTCCTGCATATTCGGCGGTCGATTGAACCTCGGAATAGCAGAAATCAATGTCTGTGACTTTGCGCGGAAAAACTGCGCAGGATTGAGAGCAAGTTGCTCCTGCCAACGAACATCATCTATGAATTGCATGGCGTACTGCGTCAGTACATCGCTAAAAAGTGTAGACATTGATTTCCCTATATCCTCTTATAATTTGTTATTCGATTCCTTCGACTTGCTTGTTCAGAGCTTCGACAATCTGCACGAAGTCACCACGCGGGTTCTTCGGTGTCTTGCTCATCTGATTCAGCTTTTCGACAACCGCTCTGTCGATGTGCTGACCGTTGTTGAATGCGTCTGCGTATCTCTGCGATACCATGCGCTTGTTGCCCTCGCAAAGATTCGGGTAGATTTCCAGAATGTCTGCGCCGATTTCAATCAGCTTCGTAAACGCTTTCCTATCCAGATACTCGCCGTCTTTATAGTCAACGCCGTATGCTTCGCGCTCTTCATCGGTAAGACCGTCCAGAACGATAAGCCAACGGTTGTCAAGATAGAAACGAACTCGCTCGTCCATGATGGTCGAGAAGTCGGTCTTCTGCATGAAGAACTCTCCACGCTTTCCCTTGATTGTTCCGTATCTGCCGCCCTCGCCAAACGCTACTACGTTGTCATCGGCAACCTCTGCTTGCCACATGAGATGAACCTTCGGAACATCTGCCGCGACTTGGATAACTTGCGGCTTCTGCATATCCTGCAACTGCGCCAAAAGCATATCCATCTGCTTCTTCATCGTTTCGTTCTGCGCTTTCAGCAGTTCGATTTCGCTTGTCTCTTTTGCTTCTTGTTCCCTTGCTTCAGCTTCCTTTGCTTCTTTAGCCGCTTTGCGGGCTTCGGCACGGGCTTTCTTTTCCTCATCTGTCAATTTTTGAGCCATACGTTTTTCTCTTTCTCCTTTTTATTCGTTTGGTTCTCAATGATATTATATTCAAAAACGTGCTAAAATTCGGAGTTGAACCGAATGCTATGCTACCCGCTTTAACATGATAAAGAGGGGAAACAAGTTCCCCTCTTCTTGGCTGTTTTGATTTCCGAATTAGGAAATGTTGATGAGAGCCATCTTGCTCTGGAACAGCGCGATTGCGTCGAGCGAAATCGTGATGTTGACAGCAAGTTCCATATCGCCAGACTTCGACGGGTCAACATCGAGCTGAATCGGAGTATCCTCGTTGTAGGCGATAGTGAGCGGCTTGTAGCCATTGCCCGCCATGAGCCAGACTTGCGACGCGTTGAGAACGGTCTGCACGGTGCTGAACTGCGTGTTCGGAACAATCGCATCGTCCACGGGCATAAGACGAACGCCCATGTACTCGCCCAGATAACCCATGCGGGTGTAATCTGCGCCAAGCAGAGTGGCAATAGCCGCGTCCATAGCCGTGTTCGTCGAACCAGTACCTTGCGTCGGGAGAACCTTGGACAGAGCCCCCGCGCCGCCGATACCAACCACGTTGGAAATCTTTGTGCCGTTCAGAGCCGCGACCTTGTTCGCCGCCGTAACCCAGTTCTGCGAAGAGAAGGTGTAGATGAGACCAGAGGGAACCATCGCCGTGTTGGAAGCCGCCGCGACCATCGCGTTGTTCCACAGAACGAGCGTCTTGCTGTAGATGCCCGCCGTGATGTTGGCGAAGTATTTACCGAAGTCCACATTATTGCCCACCAACTGCGCCCACTTCCAGTTGCATTGCGCTGTGCGCGGGGACGGAACGAGGGTGTAATCCTTCTCGTAGAAGCGATTACGCGGGACAGAGCGGCTTGCGCCCCAAGCTGAATCTTGGAAAATCGGCACATCCCCGCTACCAACGGTCACTTGGTAGGACTCGCCCACACCAACCGTAACCATCTCTGCGAACAGACCGACTGCTTCGCTGTAGACCACAGGGATAATCGGAGTAAGAACTTCGGTATAGATGCCCATGAGGGTCGCAAGGAAGGACTGGTTGTTCTTGAACAGCGGGAGCTTTTTCTTGAAGTCCTCGAAGGTTTCGGGGGCTACCATTCCGTTGTTAGCGCAAGCAATCTTCGCCGCATACAGGAAGTGTTCCTGTTGGAACTTCTTGTTCAGAGCGGAATACTGTGCGCCGTTGATAAGGCGGTCAGTCTTCTCCGCAATCTTGAGAGCGGTGTGAAGGTCGTTGGTTGCACGAGCCGCATAGTCGAATGCAATCGCACGACCCATGCCGATGATGTTCTCGCGCTCGGAAGCCGCATTGTTAACCGCAAAAATATCTTGCGAAATAGAGTTAAGAGTCAGTTTTGCCATAGTTGTATCTCCTTATTACGCCGAAACAAGGACTTTCTTCGCAACGACATCAACGTACTGGAAGGACGCGCTGTTGCCCTCAACGAAGTTGCCCGTGCCGCGAAGCTCGAAGTAGATAGCACCTTGGGTTGTCGGAGCGGAAGCCGTGGGAACGAGCAGACCATCATCAATGGTGAAATACTGGTTCGTGGACAGAGCCGCAGAGAGATTGCCGATACCAAAGCGATAGACGCTCTGACCGTCAAAGTCAATACGAGTGAAGGTGCAAGGTCTGCCAGAGATGGACGGAAGACCAAGTGTACGACCGCCAACCGCGTAGAGGTTGCCGTTCGCTTCGATGTACTGGACATCGTAGGTGTTGCAAGCGTAGATGACAGAATCCGCGTTGTCGCTGTCTGTTGCGTCTACCATAATCCAAGCGTTCTCGTTGTAAACGCGAGTGCCAGCAGGATTGTCGTAACCCTTGTTACCCAGTCTCGTGCTACGAACGCACAGGAAACCCGCAGAGCAAACCGCGTCAGCGGAGCTATACTGATACACACCCGCAATGTTGATTTCATCGTCGAACCGTCCGTTGGTGATGCGCGGTTCAAACGCTGTGTTTGCAATGTATGCCATGTTGTGTTCTCCTTATTATTCGTTGATACCGTTTCTCGCAAGCAGAGCTTCGATGCCAGTCAACTGCTCTTCGTGGTCTGCATTATCTTTCTTCCAAACCATCGTCTTGCTTTCTTTCGCGGCGCGTTCTTCGTTCGCCTTTTGCGTTGCTTTCGCGCACTCGGCAAGAACCTTTTCGGCAACGGCTTCTTCACCGCACCATTCGCCGTTCTCGTCTTCGCACTCGGAATACTCGCCCTTTTCGATTTCCTCGTTGAGCTTGGTCAGAACCGTGTCGCTGACCTTAACGGGTGCTGTCTGATTGAACTTACGAAGGGTATCTTCTGCCGCTTTCTTTGCCGCCTTGATGCGACGCTTTGCTTCCGACTTCTTGAGCGCGTCGAGTTCTGCGTTCGCCTTTTCAGCGTTTGCTTTCAGTTCGTCATACTGCTTGTTCAGCGTGGCATAGTCAGTTGCCAGAGCGTTCAGCATATCGTCGGTATCGACCGCGATGTTTCGCTGTTCGTCAAACTTGACTGTCGCATTGACGTTGACCGAAATGATACGTTCGGGCTGAACGGTTGTCTCCGCGTCACCAAGGACATACTGATAGGTCGCACCGTCCTTCATCAAGCAAACGAGCGTTTCGCCCTTTTCCTTGTCGTGAGAAGCGGACAGAACCTTGTAGTCCTTAAAGTAGGTGTCGTGCAGAGCATTAAGTTCTCTTTTAGTAAGAACCGTCATTTCTGTAGTACCTCTTTCGATAACTATTTCTTGTTCGTTGGTTTTCGGCTTTTCGCTTTCGTTCTTCTCGTAGGAAGCCGCTTTCAGTTTTGCTTCAGCGAACTCGTCTTTCAACAGTTCGAGAGCTTTGATTGAAGCGTTCGGGATTGCGGGTTGCACATCGTCTCCAAGTATCGTTACTCCAAGACCCGTCCACTTTGTGAACACCTCAATCTCGCCGTCCTGTTGAGATTCTTCGACCATCGTTTCGACCGATACATCCATGCGCCCTGTACGCACGATTTTCGATACCAACTCTGGAGCGTAGAACTCCCACAAGCGTCCCTTGGCGATAAGCCACTTTTCTCCGTTTTCTTCAACCACGGAGAAATCTTCTATATCGTTAGACAGCGTACCGACGATTCGTTCGCTCGTTGCGTCGGTGAAGCTGAAATAACGCTCCCCTGTTTCTCTGTTGGTCTTTTCTCTCATGTTGTGTCCGTCACCGACTTTTCCGTTGACAAACGCGCACAGAATGGGTTGACCAACAAAGGTGGTGTAATATTCGTTGAGGTTGCGATAGTCCCAACGATTACGGTTGATGCCCTCGCGCATCATGCGGATTTCGACCGCGAACTCGTACTGGTTAATCTTCTGAAGTACGGTAAGCGTTCCGCAGTATCTGTAGTTCTTGTTGCTCGGCTCTACAGATTTGAGATTAGTCTTCGCCATCTTCGCAATCTCCCATCAAAGATTTAACCCATTTATCATAAGATGAGTAACTTGCGCCCTTCTCCCACATATTCGCCATCGCAAGGATGTTCGTGTACTCTGCGGATACCTTCATCATCAAGTCCTCTGTCTTAATGCAGAGAGGTCTCAATGCGCCGTTGTCCGTAGCCGCGTGGAACTCTTCGAGTGCTTCCTGCACTTCGTCAAAAATGCGGATGATGATTTCAAACACCTTGTTCATATCCCGCACATCTTCAACGAGTTCGGGAACGGGCGGGTAAATCGTCATCAGATGACGCTCGTGCAGGATGTCGGAGAACTCGTCGAGCCACGCCAACATCTTGTGCGCTACGTTGTGAATGTAGCGAGATGTGTACACCATGCCAGATTCGATGTAAACACCTTCCTGCACCGTATCGAGGAAGTGGTTCGCTCTTCCGAATGCCGATGTGACATCAATCGACGGTTGCTTCAGCGCAAAGTATTTTGCGTTATCGTATCCATAGTTATCTCTGATTGCCATGTTTAATCTCCAGAATCAAAACTGTTTTCTTGTCCCTCGGTCTCGATGTCTCCCATCTCCGCAGAGG
>JAZRFX010000258.1:0-10998 GCA_045643845.1 Clostridia bacterium
CGCCTGAAATAAATCCTTTGATTTTATCTTTGTTGAACATAAAATTTCTCTCCTTGTTTATATAAATATACATATATAATACTAACACAAAAAGGGATGAAATGCAACAGTACAAATTTTAATTAAGTAAAAAATATGTCGTAATTTACAAAATATTAATATATTATATGTTGACCTTATATCCAATATTTGGTATAGTATAAATGTAATAAAATGGAAGGAGCGATTTTATGAAGACAACAGGTATTGTAAGAAAAGTTGACGAGCTTGGAAGAATAGTTCTTCCTATTGAACTCAGGAGAACACTTGATATTGAACTTCGCGACCCCCTTGAAATTTATGTTGAAGGGGACAAAATCATTCTCAAAAAATATAATCCTTCGTGCATCTTTTGCGGAAGTAACGACAAAATTTTTATATATCACGAAAAAAATGTCTGCGAAAGCTGTATTGACGAATTAAAGAGTAAGACATTATAAGGAGCGATTAAAATGAAATTTTTTGAAAAGGCAACACCCGAATCCTGTGGTGTAAGTTCTAAAAATATAGTTGGCTTTATCGAAGCTATGTGTAAGGGAATGGACGATCAGGAAACACATTCTTTTATGCTTATAAGACACGGCAAGCTTATTGCTGAAGGCTACTTTGCGCCTTATGATGAAACAGTTGAGCATACTCTTTTTTCAGTAAGTAAGTCTTTTGCAAGTATTGCTATCGGCTTTTTGGTTGAGGAAGGAAAAATAAAAACCGACGACTATGTATACACATATTTTCCTGAACTTATTACCGAGGATATCAACAAGGAAAACCTTAAAATAAAGGTTCACGACCTTCTTTGTATGTCTTTCGGTCAGAAGGGCGGCGCAGTTCACGAAGCGCAGAAGCGTACAGATTTGTCAGAGGCTATGCTTTATGACTTTTTCTATCGCGTAAAGGAGCTTGAATGTGGCGAAAAGTTCCGCTACGACGCATTCGGAACATATATGCTTGCAGCACTTGTAAGAAAAATCACGGGCGAAAATGTTGTTGAATATCTTATGCCCAGACTTTTCGATCCGCTTGAAATTGAAAAGCCTTACTATCCCGTTGACAGCATTGGCAATGCAATCGGCTACAGCGGTATGCGTATGAGAATCCGCGACCTTGCAAAGGTTGGTCTTGTTTACCTCAATGGTGGTAAGTTTGGAGATAAGCAGATCGTCCCCGAAAGCTGGGTTAAACTTGCTACACAAAAACATATTGGAACAGAGCATGTTTCTACAGGTCTTGACTGGAAAGAGGGCTATTGCTATCAGTTCTGGAAGGGCAGATACAACACAACCCGTCTTTGTGGTGCACACGGACAAATGTGCCTTCTTATGCCTGATTACGATGCTATATTTGTTATCAATTCAGGTTATGATAATGACAAGCTCAGTTACATCCTTGAATCCTTCTACGAAAATATTATGTTCAATATGAAGGATGAACCACTTCCCGAAGATAAGGAAGGTTACGACTACCTTCAGGATGTAATTTCAAATCTTCGTCTTACTTACAGATTTTCGGAAATGTCACCTCTTGCAAAAATTGTAAGTGGTAACACATACGAAATCGAACCGACGAATATATATAATGCAGTGAAACTTGACTTTGACGAAGACGAAGTTCATGTTACATTTATTTCTGACACAAAGAATTTTGAATTTACTGCAGGTTTTTCAAAGCCCGTATTCGGTGAGCCTCAGGGAACACGCTTTGCGTCGCTTGAGCGCGAGGATAATTTCAAAACAGTTGCAACAGCAGCGTGGCTTTCAAGGAAAGAACTTGAAATCACACTCCGTCTTATCGGCTGTCCTGCAATTGTAAAGGTTGTTGCGGACTTCTCGCTTGATGAAAACCCTGTTAAAATTGTTCCTGTCAGAAGCCGTAAAAAATAATAAACAGGAGGGAACCTTATGAGAATATGCGTATTCGGAGCAGCATCTCCTACAATTGATAAAGAATATATCGAAAAAGTTGAAATAATGGGCAAAATCATGGCAGATAGGGGACACAGCCTTACTTTCGGCGGTGGCGGCAACGGCCTTATGGGCGCAGCGGCACGCGGAGTAAAGGAAGGCGGCGGATATATCCTCGGCGTAGCCCCCAAGTTCTTTTTTGAAGATACTGTCGAGCGTATTTACGACAAGTGTGACGAGCTTATAAAGCCCGATACAATGCGTGAAAGAAAGCAAATTATGGAAGATAATGCAGACGCATTTATCGTTACCCCGGGCGGAATAGGAACTTTTGAGGAGTTTTTCGAAATACTTACTTCAAAACAGCTTTGCCGTCATAATAAACCTATCGCAATTTATAACATCAAAGGCTACTATAACGAAATTCAGACAGTAATGGAACGCGCAATCGAAAAGAATTTCGTTAAGGATACCTGCCTTAATCTTTATAAAGTTACAGACGATCTCGACGAGCTTTTCGCATATATCGAAACCCCCGTTGACGACAGCTTAACAATCAAAGACCTTAAAGAAGGTTAATAAAAGAAGCCAATCCAAAATGGATTGGCTTCTTTTAATTTTTCTACGATTTTCCTTACATAAAAATTCCTTGTTTGCACAAAATAGCTTTGGAAATTCAAATTGTAGGGTTCGGCGGTTGCCGACGAACCGAAAATAAAGGAGCATTTTATAACATGAAAGCAACAGGAATTGTAAGGAGAATTGACGACCTCGGTCGTGTAGTTATACCCAAAGAAATACGCCGTGTTCTTCGCATAAGGGAGGGCGATCCTCTCGAAATCTTTACGGAACGCGACGGGGAAGTAATCTTCAAAAAGTATTCGCCCATCGGGGAACTTGGCGAATTTGCCTCGGGCTATGCCGAAACACTTGCCAAGACAAGCGGTGTTCCCGTAGTTATTACCGACAAGGACAGCGTAATCGCCGTTTCGGGCGCTCCCAAAAAGGAACTCGTCGAAAAAAGAATCAGCGAAGATGTTGAAAAAATGATTGAGAAGAAAATCATTTTCGCCATTGATTCAGGCGACAGGGGAGGCGTGCCCGTCGTTTCAGGCTCGGAAAAGTATTTTGCAGGCGTAGTTGCCCCCATCCTCAGCGAAGGCGATACCATAGGAAGCGTTATGATGGTTTCCGAGCACGAGAATATGCCAATCGGCGAGGTTGAAAAGAAGCTTTGTCAGAGTGCGGCGGGTTTTCTCGGCAAGCATATGGAAGAATAATTGACTTTTTAATAAAAAAAGTATATCATATAATCCGTCAGGAGCGATTTATATGATAAAAAAAATCATACTGTGGGTGCTTGTAATATCCTGCGCGACAGCGATATTTCTCTTTTCTGCGCAAAAGGCGGATGACAGCGGTCGTGCCAGCGAAGGATTCACCTACAAAATAATTAAATTTTTTGATTTTAACGATAAAATTCCCGATGAGAGCGCTATGGAATTTGCAATTTCCGTAAATGGAATCGTTCGCAAAATTGCACACTTTTCAATTTATGCATTGCTCGGATTTTTAATCGCACAGCTTTTAAATGAGTATGGCCGCGGTTATAGGAAAATTCTAATGCTCAGCGTGATGTTTTCATCGCTTTATGCTTGCACCGATGAAATTCATCAGTATTTTGTCCCTGCTCCCAGCGCGCAGATAACGGATGTTATCCTTGTTACCTTCCGCGCACTTTTCGGTTCACTTATTGTAATAGGAATAATAGCTTTAATAAAAAACCGTAAAGCTTCGAAATGAAGCTTTACGGTTTTTACATTTATTCTTCAATTTTTTCAAATTCTACAATAAGCCATTTTTCGCTTAACTTTTCAAGCAACAATGATTTCTCCGCCTGAAGCATATCTACATTTTCCAAAAGCTTATCAACATTTTTGAGTGTCTTTTTATAAGCTTCGTCAGGGGTTGAGCCTTCCGCCATAAAAGCGTTGATGCTTGCCATAAGGAGATTTGCTGTCTGCCTTTCATCAGGAAGTGTAAGCGTAACTTTTGCCGTAGCAAGTCCATCTTCTTCAAATGTTACTTCTTTAATTTCGATTTTTGCTGATTTTCTTACTGAACTTTGATAAGCAAGTGCGAAGGCCTCGGCAACTTCGCGGCTCAATCCTATACTTTGCACAGCACCATCAACCGAAGATTCGTAGGAAGAGATTGCCTCGAGGATTTTTGTGTAAATAGCTCCGCCCTCGCTACAGTAGGGGAGCGCCTCCTTCAAATCGTCTACTGACTTAAGCTCCTTATAATATGCTGCCTGAAAATCGGAAATAACCTTTTCGATTTCCGCTTTTTCATCGGACACTTTATCCTGATTTTCTCTTTTACCGCAAGAAGCAAAAAGTGACAAAACGAGAAGTAGTGAAACGGATAATGCTAAAAACTTTTTCATATCAATTCTCCTTTAAAAACATACGATAATTATATAAATTTTCCGCAAAAATGTCAAGAAAACAAAAAGCTCATATCCCGACAAAATATTGTCGGGATATGAGCTTTTTAGTTAAAGTATTATGCAAATAAGTCCGCCCGAGCCTTCGTTGATGATGCGTGTAAGAGTTTCCTGAAGCTTTCCGCGAGCATCCTCGGGCATTTTGGAGAGCTTTCCCTGAAGCCCCTCGTTTACGAGCTCGTGCAAAGACTTGCCGAAAATATTTGACTCCCATATTTTCGCAGGATCACTTTCAAATTCGCTGAGAAGGTAGTGCACAAGCTCCTCTGACTGCTTTTCACTGCCGACGATGGGATTTACCTCCGTTTCGATGTCAGCCCTTATGAGATGAATCGAAGGGGCACTGGCACGCAAGCGTACGCCGTAGCGACCGCCCTGACGGATTATTTCGGGCTCGCGGAGTGACAGTTCTTCAATGCCTGGCGAAACAATCCCGTACCCCGTTTGTCTTACCTGCTGGAGCGCATTTGCGATTTTGTCGTATTCGCGCTTGGCGGTGGAGAGGGAGCATAGCATTGAAACAAGCTCCTCGTCATTTGTGATGGGTAGCCCCGTAGTTTCCCCAAGAACGCTATAGAAAAGCCCTTCGGTTGCATCCGCCTGAATAAGCGCCGTCCCTTTGCCAAGTGATATGTCGGAAATTCTTGCGTTTGAAATATATTCGTTTTCGGAAAGGATGGGGGACACATTTTTTATATGGTTCAACTTATGTACACCCTTTATAGCTTCGCGCACCGATTCATATATCGAGGTTTTAAGATAGTGTTCCTGCGGAAGAGCGTCAATCCACCCTGGAAGATTTATTCCCAACTCTTTAAGAGGGAACTCAAACAAAATATTCTGCATTATGGAATTGATATCCTCAAGACGCATATCAGCGCACGAGAAAAGGAAAACGGGAACCGAGTATTTTCCCTCAAGCTGTGCTTTAAGCTCCTGCGCGCTTTCGCTCTCGGGAACGGCGGAATTCAAAAGGATTATAAAGGGTTTATTTATATCCTGAAGCTCTTTTACTACACGCTCCTCGGCACTCACATATTCATAGCGCGGAATATCGCATATGCTTCCGTCGGTAGTTATAACAAGCCCGATTGTACTATGCTCGCGGATAACCTTGTCTGTACCGATTTCAGCCGCTTTGTCAAAAGGAATATCATCCTCAAACCACGGGGTAGTAACCATTCGTGGCTGACCATCCTCGGTGTGTCCCTGCGCACCATTTACGCAGTAGCCGACACAATCAATCATCCTTACATTAAAGGAAGCGTTGTCAAGCAAATTGATTTTTACAGCCTCGTTCGGGATGAATTTCGGCTCGGTAGTCATAATTGTCCGACCTGCGCCGCTTTGTGGAAGCTCATCGACTGCGCGCGTGCGGATATGTTCGTTTTCAATATTGGGAAGAACAAGTAAATCCATAAACCTTTTAATAAAAGTAGATTTGCCCGTCCTGACGGGACCAACCACACCGATATAGATATCTCCCTGCGTGCGCTCGGCAATGTCGCTATATATCTTGTAATGCTCCATTTAAATTCCTCCATATATGTTTTTGGTACATTCTATGTGGCTGTAGCGGACAATATTACAATTAAAAGAAATTGACTTTATAGCGCAATTGTTTTATAATAAATATATTGATTTCTATATAAAAATATGACAAGTATATGAACTTTACAGGAGGAAAACAAAATGGTATCAGAAAAAATGTATAAGCTTGGAAGTTGTCGCAGTGAAATTCGCGAGCTTTTTGAATATGGTCTTAAGAGAAAGGCAGAAATCGGCGCTGAAAATGTTTTTGATTTCAGCCTCGGTAATCCCAGCGTTCCTGCGCCCGATTGCGTAAAGGAAGCGCTCGCTGATCTCGTTTTAAATACTGACCCCGTAGCACTTCACGGCTACACATCTGCGCAGGGTGCTCCCGATGTGCGTAAGAGCTGTGCTGACTATGTAAATGCGAATTTCGGCACAAACTACACAGGCGATAATTTTTATATGACAGTAGGTGCAGCGGCATCTCTTACAATTTCTCTTTCCGCTATTTCACAGGAGAATGCAGAAGTAATCATCCTTGCACCGTTTTTCCCTGAATACACAGTTTTTATCAATCAGGCAGGAATGACTCCCGTAATCGTAAAGTGCCGCGAGGAAGATTTCCAGATTGATTTTGACGCACTTAAGAAAGCCATCAACAAAAACACAAAGGCAGTTATCGTAAATTCTCCCAACAACCCATCGGGCGTTGTTTTTTCGGAGAATACAATAAAGAAGCTTGCAACTGTTCTTTCCGAAGCTGAAAAAGAATACGGCAAGGAAATTTACATCATCGCTGACGAGCCTTACCGCGAACTCGTTTATACCGAGGGTGTTACAGTACCCTTCATCCCGAACTACTACAATAATACAATTGTATGCTATTCCTTCAGTAAGTCACTTTCACTTCCCGGTGAAAGAATCGGCTATGTCCTTGTTCCCAACACAGCAAATGACTGGCAAAAGGTATATTTTGCAGTTTGCGGTGCGGGAAGATCTCTCGGCTTCGTATGTGCGCCGAGCCTTTTCCAGAAACTTGTCCCAAAATGTATCGGCAAGACTTCCGACATATCAATTTACAAGAAAAACCGCGATATCCTTTGTGATGCTCTTTCAAAATACGGATATACAGTTGCACAGCCCGACGGCGCGTTCTATCTTTTCGTGAAAGCACTTGAAGAAAGCTCACGCGATTTTTGTGAAAAAGCGAAGAAGTACGAACTTCTTCTCGTTCCCGGGGACAGCTTCGGCTATGCAGGTTATGTAAGAATTTCTTACTGCGTATCAACCGAGATGATTGAAAAATCACTTGCTTCATTTGAAAAGCTTGCGGCAGAATACAAATAATTTAAAGAAGGTAAAAGATATGCGCCTTACAAAGAAAAAACGCGCGGCGTTATTCTTCCTCATATTCGCACTTGCCATTATTGTATGGCACATAATTGTCGCAAATACCGCGATTTATACTCCGAATTATGAAAAGGAAGATATAGCGGAGCTTATAAAAAGCGATATTCTTTCCGACGCTGATTATATGAAAATATATGAGCAAACGGGCGTTTCTCCCTACGCGGCGAGAGAGCTTATTTCCTCGGGTGATTACGAAACACTGCTGTCGCTGAATGAAATGTATTTTAATGAGCAGGAAATCGAAAAGAATTTTATCGCATATCCGATAACTCTTGAAGAAAGGAATAAGGAGCAAAAAACTCCCATCGCCGACCTTCAAAAAGGCGATATCCTCATAACCTTCAACACGCATACAATGGGGTGGCGACACGGCCATTGTGCAATCGTGCTTGACGAATATGGAAATACCCTTTTGGAGCATATGTCAATCGGCGAAACTTCCTGCACGACATCTCCAATCAGCTGGAAAAAGTATCCCGCGTTTGTTGTTTTGCGCCATAAAGATAAAGCGTTGGCTGAAAAAGCGGCAGACTACGCCAGGGAAAACCTTGTCGAAATTCCGTACGATATTTTGGCAGGCGTCATAAATAAAGACAAAACGGGGGAGGAGAATCCTTCGTCGCATTGCTCCCACATTGTGTGGCAGGCGTATAAAAGTCAGGGCGTTGACCTTGATAATAACAAAGGGATTTTTGTAACTCCAAGGGATATCTCACTCAGTGACGAGCTTGAGGTAGTGCAAATATATGGAATGAACCCGAAAAACTATACAAGCAGAATTAAAAAGTAATTTTCAGGAGGGAACAAAATGATTGCAAAAAAAGAAGCAAAATATATGCAGGAACTTGCAAAATCATATCCGAATAGAAATTCCGCATTAAGCGAAATCATAAATTTAAGTGCAATCTTAAACCTTCCCAAAGGAACCGAGCATTTTATGAGTGATCTCCACGGAGAGCATATGGCATTTTCACACATCAGAAGAAATGCTTCTGGCGTTGTTCGTTCAAAAGTGGATGCGCTCTTTAAAAATACTCTTACCAAGACTGAACGTGCGGAACTTTCCACACTCATATACTATCCCGAAGAAAAACTTGATATGATGCTTGAAAAAGGCGAAATAGAAGGCGACTGGTACAAAATAACTCTCGGCAGACTTATCGAGGTATGTCGTTTTGTCAGCAGTAAATATACCCGTTCAAAAGTCAGAAAACACCTTTCGCGCACAGCATTGGGGTATGACTACATAATTGATGAACTTTTAAATAATGACTACGACGCGCTTAACAAAGGGCACTACTACGACAATATATTAAACACCATTATTTGGGTAGATGCGTCCTATAAATTCGTAATTGCGCTGTGCAGTGCGATTAAAAGTATGATTATTGACCACCTTCATATCGTGGGCGATATCTATGACCGCGGGGCGAGGGCAGACCTTATAATGGAACAGCTTATGCGCGAAAACTCTATTGATATTCAATGGGGAAATCACGATGTTTTGTGGATGGGTGCAGCGGCAGGCTCGCGTGTTTGTATTGCGACTGTGCTTAATAATTCCATTACATACAAAAACCTCGATGTTGTTGAAATCGGTTACGGAATTTCACTTCGTCCGCTTTCTCTTTTCGCAAACGATGTATATAGCGACAGCGACATATCAAACTATATGCCCAAGGGCAATTCCGGCGGCGATATTTTCATAAATGACGATGACCGCCTCGTTGCCCGCATGCATAAGGCTATCAGCATAATTCAGTTCAAACTTGAAGGACAAACAATTCTTCGCAATCCCGAATTTAAAATGGAGGGAAGACTTCTTCTCGACAAGATAGACTTTGAAAAAGGCACAGTTGTAATCGAGGGCGTAGAATATCCTTTGAAAGATACGGATTTGCCCACGGTTGACCCCAAAGACCCCTACAAATTGACGGCAGGCGAGTATGAACTTATGACATATCTTAAAAATGCGTTTGTCCGCTCGGAAAAACTGCAAACTCATATCCGCTTCCTTTTTGAAAAGGGCGAAATATATACAATTTTCAATAAAAATCTTCTTTTCCACGGCTGTATTCCGCTTAACGACGACAAAACCTTTATGGAGTTTGCGTTTGCAGGCGGAAAAAGCGGCAGAGCCTTTATGGACTACTGCGAAAGAATTGCGCGAACGGGATATTTTGCCCGCGAAGGAACTCCTGCAAGACAACAGGGAAAGGACTTTTTATGGTTCTTGTGGTGCGGAAAAGATTCTCCGCTTTCTGCAAGGAAAAAGACTACAACCTTCGAAAGGCTTTTGATTGAAGATTCAAAAACCTGGGAAGAGCCTAAAAACGCATACTATTCCGCCTGGAATGATAGCAATATTGTGCAGAAAATCCTTGAAGAATTCTCTCTTGGCGGAGAGCATTCGCATATTATAAACGGCCACATTCCCGTACAGTATAAAAAGGGCGAAACTCCTGTAAAAGCTGACGGCAAACTCATTCTTATTGACGGCGGTTTCTGTCACGCATATCAGAAAACGACAGGGATTGCGGGCTATACGCTTATCTATAACGCGGACGGAATGAGGATTTCGGCACACGAGCCATTCCGCGGCGTTGAAAACGCAATAAAAAGCAACACCGATATAATATCCGAAACGGTTGTATTTGAAAAAGCAAGCGATAAAATACGGGTAAAGGATACCGATATCGGCGAAGGCATCAGGGAAAAGATAGACGACCTTACAACACTTGTTGAATGTTACGAAACAGGTCTTATTAAAGAGAGGGCAATAAGAAGGAGGGGTTAAATGTTCTCTTTAATTTCAAAAAAGTATATAAAAGAGAATCTAAAAGATACTCCTTATAAAATCGAGGTAAAAAACTCGGTAACCTCTACAAATACTATTATGAAAGAGCGCGCAAAAAAGGGCGATTGTGACTATAGCGTTCTTATCGCATCAAAGCAGACTGCAGGAAGGGGAAGAATGGGCAGGAACTTTTATTCCCCTCAAAAAAGCGGCCTTTATATGAGTGTTACTCTTAAATTAAAAGCGGGCGAAAACCCGCTTTTAATTACAACTGATGCAGCCGTTTGTGCTGCGCGCGTGCTTGAAAAAATGTCGGGGAAAGAGGCGCTCATAAAATGGGTAAACGACATCTACATAGACTCGCGTAAAGTATGCGGAATACTGACCGAAGGGGTGGGCGAGTACGCCGTTTTAGGGATAGGAATAAATATTTTTCCCCCGAAAGGCGGATTCCCCGAAGATATAAAAGACAAAGCAGGGGCAGTTTTTGAAAAGAAGCTCCCGCACATCAGGGAATATGTTGCGATAAACTTCCTCCGTGAATTTTTTAGTGTTTATCAAAAACAAGAACGAGCTACTATGCTGAGCGAATACAAAACACGCTCAATGATTTTAGGTAGAGAAATTTTAATCCTTAACACAAACGAAAAAGCAACCGCCCTCGACATAGCCGACGATTACTCTCTCGTCGTAAAAAAAGAAAACGGAGAAACAGTTTCCCTGTCCTCCGGCGATGTAAGTATCGTGTGCGGACTCCGTCCGCAATGAATTGCCTTGCGGCATAAATTAAAATCTACGATTTCATGAAT
>JAZRFX010000259.1:0-11044 GCA_045643845.1 Clostridia bacterium
TGCTTGTCGTAGACATTATCAGTTACCGCGTTTACGATTTCTTCGTTAAATGCGGCGGTTGCCGAAAGGTTGTCCCTTATTATATTTATTTCGACATTTGTATATGTCGCTTCTCCACCGTGCCACTTGTCAAAAGCTACAAGCGAAAGCGTTACGGAAGGTGTGTATTTTGAAAATTTGTACGCGCCCGTTCCGATTACCTTTTCGGCAGGGTTATCGTTATGCGCCGCAACAATCGGGAATGTCAGGCTGTATGCAATCTGTCCGTACGGACGATTCAACTCTATCCTCAATGAAAGGGGATCAATCGCCTCGGCGGAAAGGATGTTTTCTACCTGCGAAGCGTATTCGGACGCGGGATTTTCAAGAAGAAGATTTATCGTATGCACAACATCGGCACTCGTAAATTTAACGCCGTCGTGCCACAAGACTGAATCCTTTAGGGTTATAACTGCGCTGAGGCAATCGTCCGAAATTTCAATATTTCTTGCGAGAACGCCCTCGGTTTCAATCTTGTTATTTATTGCAAACAGCGGTTCATAGCAAAGCGAAAATGCATCACGAACGCTGCTGTGAGTCGCAAAAAGCGGATTGAAGGAATCCACCTCACGCATTTGCAGGGTTATTGTCTTTATTTGTTTTTCAGGTGAAATATTGTCATTTTTCTTCATACATCCGCTCAAAAGAAGCGTAAATGCAATCAGCAAGGACAAATATTTAATTGTGCGTTTCATCATTTAAGCATCTTCTTTCAAGCAAATTATTCCGCCCAGAGTACCGCTTTTTCCATCCTGCGCCCTGTGGGAGAAAAATAAGTCATTATTACATTTTGTACATATCTCCGATACGGATATGTTTTCTTTTTGCACGCCCGCCTCTTTTACAAGGTCGAAATTAACTTTTGCAAGGTCAAGCATATATTTTCCGTTTCCTTTTGAAAACGAATATTTTTCATCAAATTTTTCCGCGACGTCTTCGCTGACCTCGTAGCAGCACAGCCCTATGCAGGGGCCGATTGCTACATAGATATTTTCAGGCTGTGCGCCAAGCTCTTTAAGCTTTTGCACGGTCTTCTTCGCTATTTTTTCATAAGTTCCGCGCCACCCCGAATGAATGGCAGCGACAGCGCCGATATCCTCGGCGTACATAAGAATCGGTACGCAGTCCGCCGCATAGCAAAGGAGCGGCACATTCTTTTCCATAGTTATAACTGCATCGACGCCGTGGTCCCACTCGTTATGGATGCCGATACCGATATTTGTTTTGTCTATTATTTCAATGTTGGCTGTATGCTCCTGCTTTGTGGAGGTAAGCCTTTTTATATCAAGAGAAAGATTTTCGCATAATATTTTTTCGTTTTTGCGGACACATTCAATATCATCCCCACGAAAACGGCTGAGCGACAAGCTTTCATACTCTCCTGTGCTTACGCCGCCCTTTCGGGTTGTGAAGCCGTGCGTAAGATTATGAAATTTTGAAAGGACATCGCTTTGATAAAGCAAAATATTTCCTATTTTTGTAATACGCATAGTCTTTTTATATCCTCCGCAAGACCTGTTTCTTCGTTTATTTTAATAACAACGGCGCAAAGCTGACTTTTTCCGCGAGCTACATTAAAGGGAGGTTTCTTTTCACCGGGTGCCATTGTAAAGCGCGCAATTGACGCATCCTTATCAAGTCCTAAAACGCTGTCACGCGCACCGCTTCTGCCTACATCAGTAATATATGCCGTGCCATTGGGTAAAATGCGCTCGTCCGCAGTCTGGATATGTGTGTGCGTGCCCAAAAGTGCGCTTATTTGCCCGTCAAGGTAGTAGCCGAGTGCTTCCTTTTCGCTTGTTGCTTCGGCGTGGATATCTATAAGAATATTTTTTGTTTTCTCTTTCGCTTTTTTTATAAGTCTGTCGGCGCACACAAACGGAGATTCATTATTTTCGTCAAGATAAACTCTGCCGATAAGATTTATTATGGCAAGCTTTTTTGTGCCGACATTTACAATCGCCATTCCTTCGCCCACAGTTTCGCCTGTAAGATTTGCGGGGCGGACAATGTTTTCGCCCTCGTTCATAAGTGCAATTATATCTTTTTTTGAAAAAGTATGGTTTCCCATAGTAAAAAAGTCTATACCCGCTCTTGAAAGCTCCTCATACCCTTCGCGGTTCATTCCGAGTCCGCCCGAGGCATTTTCGCCGTTTGCAATGGTATAGTCAATATTATATTCGTCTTTAATTTCGGGGAGAAGCTCAAATATCGCGTCGCGCCCTGTACGGCCCATTATGTCGCCGATAAATAAAATGTTCATTTTGGTTTGCCTTTCTAATCCCTAAAGGGAAAACAAAAGGGCATTTATAAAATGCCCTTTTATTTGTTAAATTGATGCAAGTGATTTTGCAAGCAGAAAATGTTGCAAGACATACGCTTTTTATGTTCTGCACATTTTGTGGAAGCAAAATTTATTTTGCGTAGTCTGTTGTTCTCGTTTCACGGATAAGATTGATTTTAATCTGTCCGGGGTATTCAAGCTCGCTTTCAATCTTCTTAACGATTTCGCGTGCTACAAATTCCATATCGCCGTCACCGATTTCCTCGGGTTTAACCATAATACGAATTTCGCGGCCTGCCTGAATAGCGAAGGATTTTTCAACGCCTGCAAACGATGTTGCAATTTCTTCAAGCTGCTGAAGTCGTTTTATGTAGGCTTCAATGTTTTCGCGTCTTGCACCGGGACGAGCCGCGCTGATTGCGTCAGCTGCCTGAACAAGGCAAGCAATGATTGTAGTAGCTTCAACATCGCCGTGATGAGCTTCTATTGCATGGATAACATCCTTGTTTTCGTTGTACTTCTTTGCAATATCTACACCGATTGAAATATGGCTGCCTTCGATTTCGTGGTCAACTGCCTTACCGATATCGTGGAGAAGGCCTGCTCTCTTTGCTGTTGCAACATCAACACCGAGCTCGCCTGCCATAATTCCTGCTACATGAGAAACCTCAATAGCGTGTTTCAAAACATTTTGTCCGTAGCTTGTTCTGAACTTAAGCTTACCCAAAAGCTTGATAATTTCAGGATGAAGACCATGTACACCTGTATCAAATGTAGCCTGTTCACCTTCCTGTTTGATTGTTGCGTCAACTTCTTTTCTTGCACGCTCAACCATTTCCTCAATTCTTGAAGGATGGATACGACCGTCAACAATAAGTTTTTCAAGTGCAACACGGGCAACCTCTCGTCTGATGGGGTCAAATCCTGAAAGGATAACCGCCTCGGGAGTGTCATCGATGATAAGATCGATACCCGTAAGTGTTTCAAGTGTTCTGATGTTTCGGCCTTCACGACCGATAATTCTTCCCTTCATTTCATCGTTGGGAAGTGAAACAACCGATACTGTTGTTTCTGCTACATGATCAGCGGCACAGCGCTGAATTCCTGCGCTTATGATATTCTTTGCGCGCTTGTCGGCTTCTTCTTTAGCCTGAGTTTCAATTTCCTTAATCATAATTGCGGCTTCATGACGAACTTCGTCCTCCACGCTGCGAAGGAGATAATCCTTTGCTTCCTCGGCGGTAAGACCTGAAAGTCTTTCAAGGATTTCAATCTGAGCTTTGTGGATGCCTTCAATTTTTTCTTTTTCTGCGTCGGCTTCCTTGATTTTGCGGTTTAAGGTTTCTTCCTTTTGTTCCATAGCCTCAACCTTTTTATCAAGTGCCTCTTCTTTTTGCTGTAGTCTGCGTTCCTGTCTGGAGATTTCGCCGCGTCTTTCCTTGAGTTCCCTCTCGGCTTCATTACGGTTTTTGATAATCTCTTCCTTTGCGCTGAGCAGTGATTCACGCTTCTTGTTTTCGGCTGTCTTAACAGCTTCGTCAACAATGCGTTTTGCCTCTTGTTCTGCACTACCGATTTCTTTTTCAGCTATTCTTTTTCTATATGAAATACCTGAGATAAAGCAAATTGTGCCGGAGATGGCCGCGAGAACTACCGCAACTACAGCAGCAATGGCATAACTAACCATTGTAACACCTCCTTATATATATTAAGTAGTTTGCATAAAACTACAAATATATTATATATATTTTTATGAAAACTGTCAAGAATTTTTCCGCTCATTTATGCAAATTTTATAAATTTTGACGAGCCTGAAATATTTTTTAAACTTTTGAAAAAAAACAGTTGCAATTGCAAAATTCTTGTGTTATAATAGCATTCGCTGAATTAGTGTTCAATTTTTTTTTAATATATCTCATTTTTTGGAAAGAGGTGAATGTCGTGAGAGAAGGTATCCATCCCGATTATAAGCAGACTGTTATCAAGTGCGCATGCGGTAATGTGATTGAAACAGGTTCTACAAAGGAGAACATTTTCGTTGAAATTTGTTCTAAGTGCCATCCTTTCTTTACAGGCAAGCGGAAGCTTGTTGATACAGGCGGACGCGTTGAAAAATTCAGAAAGAAGTTCAACATGGACAAATAATTGCAAAAACAGCCCAATCGGGCTGTTTTTTGTTTTTATATTACTGCTTTTGAGCGTATTTATTCCTTGATTTAATATATAAAATATGATAGAATATATTGAAGTATTTGTTTTTTGGCAAAATTACTCGTAAGGAGGAAATATATATGGCAGGATTACTTCAGAAGATTTTCGGCACATATTCTGACCGCGAGCTTAAGAAAATTGCTCCGATTGTGGATAAAGTGCTTTCTTACGAAGAAGAATACAAGGCCCTTACAGACGATGAATTAAAAGCGAAAACTGTGCAGTTTAAGGAAAGGCTTAAAAACGGTGAAACGCTCAACGATATACTTCCCGAGGCATACGCAACTGTCCGAGAGGCGGCGTGGCGAGTTCTTGAAATGCGCCACTTCCCCGTTCAGATTATAGGCGGTATCGTTCTTCATCAGGGCAGAATCGCTGAAATGAAGACAGGTGAAGGTAAAACACTCGTTGCTACACTTCCCGCATATCTCAACGCGCTTACAGGCGAGGGCGTTCACATCGTTACAGTTAACGACTACCTTGCTCGCCGCGACAGCGAATGGATGGGTAAGCTTTACAGATTTCTCGGGCTCAGCGTCGGTCTTGCAGTAAGCCAGATGGATTCAAGCGAGAAAAAAGCGGCATACGAAGCCGACATAACCTATGGCACAAATAACGAGATGGGCTTTGACTATCTTCGTGACAATATGGTTATTTATAAGGAAAATATGGTACAGCGCGGTCACGCGTTTGCTATCATCGATGAAGTTGACTCAATTTTGATTGATGAAGCGCGTACTCCCCTTATCATAAGTGGTGCAGGCGAAGAATCTACCGAGCTTTACACAATCGTTGACAGATTCGTGCGCGGGCTTACTTATATGAAGTTCAAGGAGCTTGACTCTAAAGAAGAAAACGATGTTACTGATGCAGATTATATCGTAGACGAAAAAGCAAGAAGCGTGAATCTTACACAGCGCGGTATTGAAAAGGTTGAAAAGCATTTCAACATCGAAAACCTTTCCGATCCCGAGAATATGACGCTTTCGCATCATCTCACTCAGGCGATGAAGGCACACGCTACCATGCACCGCGATGTTAACTATGTCGTAAAAGACGGCGAGGTTCTTATCGTAGACGAATTCACAGGTCGTATTATGGTCGGCAGACGCTACAGCGACGGACTTCATCAGGCTATTGAAGCAAAAGAAAATGTAAAAGTTGAGAGAGAAAATAAAACTCTTGCGACAATCACTTTCCAGAATTATTTCAGACTTTATAAAAAGCTCAGCGGTATGACAGGTACTGCAAAGACGGAGGAAGAAGAATTCCGCGGAATTTATTCACTCGATGTTATTGAAATTCCTACGAACAAGCCTCTCGCCCGTCTTGACGAAAACGATCAGGTTTATCTCAACCACCGCGGTAAGATAAAGGCGATTGCCGACGAAATTGCACGCGTGCACCAGACAGGACAGCCGATTCTCGTAGGTACAATCACAATTGATAAGTCAGAGGAACTCAGCGCCCTTTTGAAATCGCGCGGTATAAAGCATCAGGTGCTCAATGCAAAGCATCACGATAAAGAAGCTTTAATCGTTGCGCAGGCGGGTAAAAAGGGCGCCGTTACAATCGCCACCAATATGGCAGGCCGTGGTACCGATATCATGCTTGGCGGTAACGCTGAATACCTTGCAAAAACGCAGATGGCGAAGCTCGGCTATGATGATGAGCTTATTTCCGAAGCGACAGGCTTTGCGGATACTGATGACGAAGCAATTCTTGAAGCACGCGCGAAGTATTCCGAGCTTTATCAGGGATACAAATCCGAAATAGAGGTTGAAGCGCAGGAAGTTAAAGACCTGGGCGGTCTTTATATCATAGGTACTGAAAGACACGAATCACGCCGTATCGACAATCAGCTCCGCGGACGAAGCGGTCGTCAGGGGGACCCCGGTAAATCAAGATTCTTCCTCGGCCTTGATGACGATTTAATGCGTCTTTTCGGTGGAGAAAAAATCGAAAGAATGGTATCAACCCTGAAGCTTCCCGAGGATGAGCCGATTGAGCAGAGCATCCTTACAAGCGTAATTGAAAGCTCGCAGAGGAAGGTTGAAGGAAGACACTTCGCCTCCAGAAAATATGTTCTTCAGTACGACGATGTAATGAACGAACAGCGTAACCTTATTTACTCACAGCGTAAGAAAGTACTTGACGGAGAAGATATCAGCGCATCTATCATGAAGATGATTGACGATATCATCGAGGGTGGTATGACAACATACGCAAGCTCCGAATTCGCTGACGACTGGAATATGGTAGGTCTTATCGAATATTTTGAAACAATGTTCTTTGAAAGAGGAGCTCTTGATTTTGACAAGCGCGACTACAACTACCTTGACCAAAAAACTGTTAAGGAAGAAGTTCATAAAAAGGCTCTCGAAAGATATAAAGAGCAGTCTGAAATCTTCGGCGATATGATGCGCGAGGTTGAGCGCGTAGTTCTTCTTCGCAGTGTTGACCGCAGATGGATGGATCATATCGACGATATGGATCAGCTCAAGAGCGGTATTACTCTCCGTTCTTATGGTCAGCACGATCCCGTTATGGAATACAAATTCCAGGGCGCCGATATGTTTGACGAGATGAACGCACTTATCCGCGAGGATACTATTAAAGGTATTTTCCACGCAAGGCCTCAGGCACCGATTCAGAGAGTAATGGTGGCAAAGCCTACCATGGCTTCTCACGGTGACGGAAGCGACACTAAAAAACCTGTAAGAAAAAAAGCCGAAGAAAAAATCGGCAGAAACGATCCCTGTCGCTGCGGCAGGGGAAAGAAATATAAGAATTGTTGTATGAACAACGCTGAATAATCCCCTATATCAGAAAGGAAAATTTGTTATGATAGTTGAATACGATCAGATACGCCTCGACCTTGCTGCTATGGAAAAGCCGATTGACGAGCTTGGCGTGGCACTTGACATTGAAGGCGCAAAGGAAAATGTAAAAAAGCTTGAGCAGGAAACACTTGCTCCCGATTTTTACAACGACACAAAAAACAGCCAAAGGGTTTTGCAGAAAATCAAAGAGCAGAGCACAAAAATCGATCGCTATAATGCTCTTCACACGGATTGGGAGGACCTTTCCACACTTGTAGAAATGGCAATTGAAGAAGACGACGAAAGTCTTCTTGAAGAAATCCAGACAGGCTTTAGCGCTCTTTCCGAAACTCTTGAAAATATGAAGCTTGAAACACTTCTTTCAGGTCAGTATGACAAGAGCAACGCCATCATCACACTCCACGCAGGTGCAGGTGGTACAGAGGCTCAGGACTGGTGCCAGATGCTTTATAGAATGTATCAGATGTGGGCTGAAAAAAGAGGTTACAAGGTTTCAGTTCTTGATATCCTTGACGGCGATGAAGCAGGTCTTAAAGGCGCAAGTATCCTTCTTGAAGGTCTTAATGCATACGGCTTTGCAAGATGCGAAAAGGGTATTCACCGTCTTGTAAGAATTTCTCCGTTCGACTCAGCAGGTCGTCGTCATACATCATTCGCTTCAGTTGAAGTTATGCCCGACCTTGAAGACGAAATCGAAATCAATATCAATCCTGATGATCTTCGTATTGATACCTACCGCGCAAGTGGTGCAGGCGGACAGCATGTCAACAAGACAAGCTCGGCTATCCGTATCACTCATATTCCCACAGGCGTTGTTGTAGCGTGCCAGAACGAAAGAAGCCAGTTCCAGAACAAGGATGCTGCTATGAAGATGCTTAAGGCGAAGCTTATGGAGCTTGCTGAAGCAGAGCAGAAGGAAAGAATCGAAGATATCAAGGGCGTGCAGAAGGAAATCGCCTGGGGTAGCCAGATTCGTTCATATGTATTCCATCCCTATACAATGGTTAAAGACCATAGAACAAGCTTTGAAACAGGTAATATCAGTTCAGTAATGGACGGTAATATTGACGGTTTTATCAATGACTACTTGAAAAAAGCAAGTCTTGGTCAGCTGAACCTTAAGTAATACGGCTCGATAAAGCAGCACCGAACACAAAACGCAATAGAATTATTTATTTCTTTTATTGAGTTGTTGTGACAATGCATCTTTTATTGTTTAATGTAGGAATCCGCTTAAATCGGATTCCTATTTTTTTATGCGTTTTGTTAGCCGCAAACTTCAACCACGGAGTATCTATATACACCTGCGGTCTCAGTTTGCGACTTCTGCACTACTTTCTCTTCGCCTTTGTTCGTTTATAAAGCAGCGCCGAACACAAAACCAAAAGGCTGACGGAAGAAACTTCCGTCAGCCTTCTTTTATTCAAATATTTTTGTTTTGGAAAGTGCTTTTGAAAGGATAATTCCGAGCACTCCGCAGGATATAAGCTCTCCCATAAAGATGGTCAGGAAAAGAAACGAATATCCGTCCGCTACTCCGTAGGCTGTTTTAAGCACAAACGGGATTATGATTGTGTTTGAAAGAATCGGCGGTATTACTGCAAGGTAGCGATTCTTTCTTAAAAAGTAGGTTCCGACCGCGCCCAAGAGAGTTGCGATTGAGCCGAAAACAATGTCCCACAAAAGCGAACCGCTGATGAGATTTGCAACGATGCAACCTACAAAAAGCCCGGGTATTGCTGATGGTGTGAAAATTGGAAGTATTGTAAGTGCTTCCGATAATCTTACCTGAATTACTCCGCTTGCAAGTCCCATTGAGGCACTTACAAGTGTGAGTGCGACATAAAGCGACGCGATAAGCGCGCTTTGCGTCAGAAAGCGTGTTTGTTTTCTCATTTTAAATTCTCCTTAGTTTTGATTTACAGGTTTTCCCTGCAGCGAGGATGGTTTCGAACTCGCTAAAAAGCCGAGAGCGATTGCTCTCGGCTTTTTATTCTACAATATTTTTTACGCCTCGTCAAGTACGAAAACGAAGGTTGTGCTCTTTCCTTCTTCACTTTGCGCGTAAATTTCGCCGCCGTGCTGGGTTATGATGGTTTTCACTATATGAAGTCCAAGCCCTACACCCTTTTTATCTCCGCTGCGGCTTTTGTCGGTCTTATAGAAGCGTTCCCAAATATGACGCAGGTCTTCTTTTGAAATTCCTTCGCCGCTATTTTTGATGCTGACATAAACCTTCTTATTTTTGCACAAGGTTGCAAGAAGTATATTTCCGCCCTCGGGCGTGAATTTAATTGCATTATCAATAAGATTTATAAGAACTCTCTTTATCGAATCCTTGTCCGCAAGAGCGATTGGCGTATTTTCGTCAACCTTTATTTCAAGATTTATTCTCTTTTCCTCAAGGCGCTGCTCGTTGGCAAAAACAGTTTCAAGAAGGAGTCTATTTATATCAAGCTCCTCTTTATTAAGTTCTACTTTTCCCTGCTCAAGCCTTGATGCCTCCAGAAGCTCGCTGACAAGACGGCTGAGTCTTTTTACTTCCTCAAGCACCGTTGAAAGATATTTCTCGCGGTCTTCCTCGGGAACAGTTCCGTCAAGAATTCCCTCTACAAATCCGCTGATGATTGTCATCGGCGTACGAAGCTCGTGCGAAACATCGGAAATAAATGACGAGCGCATAGATTCAAGTTCCGAAAGCGACTGTGTCATTGAGTTGAACGATTTTGAAAGCTGACCTATTTCATCGGTTGTTTTCACGGGAATTCTTAAATCAAAGTTTCCCGCCGCGATGCTTTTAGCCGCGTCACGCATTCTCTTTACGGGCTTTACAATTTGTCGCGCAAGGACAAATGCCACAACAAAAGCGATTACCCAACCGAGAAGGTGCACAAGAATTACTATATTTATAATTCTGTTCTGAATCTGTCTTATCTGCGGCATCGGCTTATAAACAATTGCCGCACCGATAAAGCCTTTCTCTCCCGTCAGGGGATTTCCCTTTTTAATCGGAACAATAGAAACAAGTGTCTGTTCTTCAAATATAGTCCCTTTTGCATAAAGCGCGACGATACTTTGCCCCTTTTTCGCAGGCTTTATAAAATTTTCATTGATTTTTGAAAGATTTATCCCGGGAGGATTTTCAGGAGCAGCGATAACTTCCCCTTCGGCATCCGTAACGAGAGCATAGCTTTGCCCGCTCACGAACTCAATACTGCTGCGGAAAAATTCCCACGCCTTTTCATTTTCGCCGAACTCGGTAATCTGTGAGCCCATTTGTGCGACACGCCTTGCTTCGAGCAAAATCGATTCGCGGTGCGAGTCGATGAAATATTCTCCGATTGCGAAAAACAGCGTCGGTATTACAAGAACAATCACAATCAGATTTGCCACAACCTGCGTGAAAAAGATTTTTGAAAAAAGTGATTTACGCAATTACTTCACCTCAAATTTATAGCCTACACTCCATACGGTCTTGAGCTGCCAAGTTTCGCTCAACCCCTCGATTTTTTCGCGGATTCGCTTCACATGGACATCGACTGTTCTCGAGTCGCCGAAATAGTCAAACCCCCATACATCCTCAAGCAACTGTTCGCGCGTAAATACGCGGTTGGGATGCGATGCAAGGTAATACAAAAGTTCAAGCTCCTTTGGGGGAATTTCCATC
>JAZRFX010000260.1:0-2318 GCA_045643845.1 Clostridia bacterium
AGCTTGGAATAATCTCAATATTATGCTTTTTGATTTCGCATATGCTTCCGATTTTTCCGATAAGTCCGTATATAACGCCCCATAGCGCTCCGATTAAGATGGCAGTTGATGGAGCATCGCCCGTTCCAAAATCAATTTTTATCGCTATATCGTCAAGCTTTACACCACGGTTTAAAAGCTTTGTCGCAAGCTTATAAAATTCTTTGAAGGCGTCGATTTTCTCTCCAAGCCTTTTTGACTTTTTCTCAAGTTCTCCTGCCTTTTCCTGCGGAGCTGTTTCCTTTTTTTCGCCTTTTTTCAGGGTTCTTCTGTAAACAGGTATTCCTGCCAAGGAAACCTTCAGCCTCGCCCCTTCTTTATAAAGAAGCTCCATTTTGACAGGCAAAAACAATATACAAATCAGAATGACAATTGCTATGATAATCGCGTACATCAATTATTCATCAATCTCCGTTTCAGCATTTTGTTCTTCTGCAACTTCTTCTATTATGTCTGTTTCTTTATTTTCTTCAGCAACAGGATTTTGTTTTTCGGGAAGCGGAGGAAGTTCCTCAAGACTTTTAAGTCCGAAGCATCTTAAAAACTCCGTAGTTGTTCCATATAAAATAGGTCTACCAGGGGTTTCCGCCCTTCCGAGTTCGTCTATGAATCCTCTTTCAAGAAGTCTTGTAACTGAATATGTAGAGTCTACGCCTCGTATAAATTCGATTGTGCCCTTTGTCACGGGCTGATTATATGCAATTATAGAAAGAGTTTCAAGTGCAGCAGAAGAAAGTCCTGCCTGCTTTTTAATCTGTGTAACGCGCTTTATACCTTCAAAGTATTCGGGGTTAGAGCACATCTGAAGTGAATTTTCAATTTCTATAATTTTAATGCCGCGATTTTCCTCTTCATACTTTTTTTGAAGAGCTGCGCTTGCTTCTTTGATTTCTTCTTCCTTGACTTCAAGTGCTTCGGCAAGTTTTTCTATTTCAACAGCCTCGCCCAAGGAGAATAAAACAGCTTCAAGCGCACACTCAATATTCTTCCCAATTGTCAAGTTCCACATCGTTTTCACCTCTTTCGCAATAGAGCTTGTCCCCAACCTCTATCACGGTAACTACATTCTCTTTTATAAGTTCCAAAAGCGCAAGGAAGGTTGCAACATATTCCCCGCGGACACTCAGTCCGTCAAAGAGAGAGTTGAACTCCGCCTTTCCGCTTTTTTTAATTTTACCTAAAACGCCTTTCGACGCGGCACGCACGGAGTAGTTTGTCCTTCCGAGAACGCGCTTGAAGGTTTTCGGGTCAAGCGGTTTTCGTGACGCACTTCTGTCAATCACCATAAAGAACGCGTCAAAAAGTCTTTCAATCGGAATTTCCTTATTTTCCGTCTTGACCTTTGGAAGGTCAAGCGGTTCAGCGCCCTTGAAAACAACTTCATCACGACTGTGACTCAATTCCTCCATTTGTGCTGAAATTTCCTTATATCGCCTGTATTCTTCGAGTCGGTCAGCAAGCTCGGCACGGGGATCTTCCTCATCCTCCTCGGGAGTTGGAAGAAGCATCTTTGATTTGATATAGAGGAGCTGTGACGCCATTACAAGGAAATCTCCCCCGACCTCCATATCAAGCTGCTGCATAAGTTCAATATATGCAAAATACTGATCAGTTATTGTAGAAATCGGAATATCGCATATGCTTACTTTATTCTTACTGATAAGATGCAAAAGAAGGTCAAGTGGTCCTTCAAAAACATCTATTTTGAAAGAAAGTTCGCTCATAACATTTATCCTTAGCTAAAAAGATTTATAAGTGTATAGAGAAGCCATACCCACCCTGCATACAAGGGAGAGATAAAAATGCTTAAGATTTTGCCAAGCACGCCCGTGAATGAAAGAAGCATCAATATCGGGAATCCAAAGCGCTCATACATCAAAAGCTTGTTATAATTCTGGTATGATAAGAATGCACCAAGAATTTTGCTTCCGTCAAGCGGCGGAAAAGGAATAAGATTAAATACTGCAAAGCCTATATTTACTATAGCGAGCTGTACTAAAACAAGCGAAATAAAATCGGTTATAAAATTGGTGAAATTAGCATGTACAAAGCACTCAAAAAGTGCGGTAAGCACTGTCGAAGCAAAAGCAAGAAGCAGGTTTGAAACAGGTCCTGCAAGTGCTACAAGTGCATTGTCCCTTTTTCTATCTGTAAAGTACATCGGGTTTACGGGAACGGGTTTTGCCCAACCAAATCCGAATAAAACCATGCAAAGTGCACCGATAGGATCAAAGTGTGCTATGGGATTGAGTGTAAGCCTTCCTGCATATTTTGCAGTA
>JAZRFX010000261.1:0-1689 GCA_045643845.1 Clostridia bacterium
TGGTGTGACATATCGTGAGGATAAAGAACCTGTGGTGAACGCTCTTAAAAAGCTTTTTGAGGAGGGTATGTATGACAGCATATAAAAATTCCGATATAAAGGATATACTTTCTAAATTTGACAAAAATACAAATACCGAAACTTATGGCAACGGCCATATAAATGATACATATTTATGCGAAACTTCTCCCAGATTTATTCTTCAGAAAATAAATACAAATGTATTTAAGGATCCTGATGGAGTTATGGAAAACATAGACAATGTAACAAAGCACCTCAGAGAAAAAATTGTGAAGCTTGGCGGTAATCCTAACCGCGATACTATGTCTATTATACCTACAAAGGATGGCAAGATTTATTACAAGCATGATAACGGCGACTGCTATCGTATGTATACCTTTATAGAAAATTCGGTAAGCTTTGATATAGCCCCCAGCCTTGATGTCCTTATGTATGCAGGTAGAGCTTTCGGCAAATTCCAGCGTATGCTTGATGATTATCCTGCGGAAAAATTGCACGAAACAATAACTGACTTCCACAATACTCCTGTTCGTGTACAGCAGCTTCGTACAGCTATGGAAAAAAATCTTTCAGGAAGACTTTCGAGCGTTTCCGAAGAAGTTGAGCTTGCTCTTGAGTACGGCAGTAAGTATGCTGCAAAAATTACCGAGGCTATGGGAAACGGCGAAGTTCCCCTTCGTGTAACTCACAACGATACAAAACTCAACAACATTCTTTTTGATGCAGTAACTCACGAGGATGTATGTGTAATCGACCTTGATACAGTTATGCCCGGTTCAGTTCTTTACGATTTTGGTGATGCGCTCAGATTTGGTGCTTCATCCTGCGAAGAAGACGAAACCGATGTTGATAAGATTTACTTCGATCTTGAAAAGTTCGAAGCATTTGCAAAGGGATTCCTTGGTGAATTGGGCGCGTGCCTTACAGACAAGGAAAAAGAACTTCTTCCCGTTTCAGCACTCATTATGACATATGAATGCGGCATAAGATTCCTTGCTGACCATATTAACGGCGATACTTATTTCAAGATTCATCGTGAAAATCACAATCTTGACCGTGCGAGAAATCAGCTTACTCTTGTTCGTGACATTGAGAAGAAGCTTCCTGAAATGGCAGAGATTGTAAAGAAATACTTATAAAAAATAAAAGTTCTGAAATTCATCGAATTTCAGAACTTTTTTATTGCATAGAAATTTGTAATGAAAAAATTTAGTCAAAACGCGAGATGGGTGAAGCGGCACGCTTTTTGTTGCATAAAAATTTGCGCATTTTTATCGCGAGTGATATTTGCAATAACGAAATTCAGTCAAAACGCGAGATGGGTGAGGCGGCACGCTTCTTATACCATAACTGAAAATGCGCGGGGAAGGTTTGTTACTTCAGCAGCGGCAAAATCTCCTCCGAATTCACCATCAACAGTCCACGGAATAGGCTCGTCACTTTCAAACTTAAGCTTTCCAGCCTTAAACGAGATAATATCATCCGTCTTGTCAAGGTCCTGCGTAACAAACGCAGTTATAATATTTTGCCAACCGACAGCAGTTTTCGGACGCTTTACAAGAAATACCTCGAAAAGCCCGTCGTTGAGTGATATTGCAGTTCCAAGTCCGTGCTTGATTCCACCGACCTGAAGCGAGTTTGTAACCATTCCCAAAAGGAAATCATCCT
>JAZRFX010000262.1:0-4721 GCA_045643845.1 Clostridia bacterium
CGGCGACACAAGAACAGTTATTATCACAACAAAATAATTAACCCAACAAAAAGAGCAGTTCGACGAACTGCTCTTTTTTTGCTGTTCAGTTTGGGGACGGGGCAATTTTTGTTACATTTTTCTTGCAATTAAAAAAGATATGTGCTACAATAAAATCGGGTGATGATAATGAGCAGAAAGCCAAGATTATTAAGCAAAACAAAAATGTATCATATTATTTTTAAAGGAATCGGCAGGCAAAATCTTTTTGAGGAGCGCTCCGATTATGAAAAGATGAAAAGCATCCTCGCAACCGTGAAGGGCGAAATGGAATTTGACCTTTACGCATATTGTCTTATGACAAATCATGTGCATCTTTTTATAAAGGAAAAGAACCTCGGCGAGATTTCAAAGATTATGTCAAAAATCCTCAGTCACTATGCGACCTGGTTCAACATCAAGTATATCCGCTCGGGTCCGCTTTTTTCTAACCGTTATATGAGCGAGCCTGTTGAGGATGAGAAATATTATATGAATCTTATCCGCTACATACACCAGAACCCCGTCAAGGCGCGCGTAGTCGGCAGGGTTGGTCAATACCAGTACAGCAGTTACTCGGACTATGTGGATGGCAACGACACCTTTACCGACATTGATTTCTTCCTTGATATGTTGAGCGAGGACAGAGCCGCTGCAGTAAGAAGTTTTATCGAGCTTAACGCATCGGAAGAGGAGGAGAGCTTTGAAATCACATCATCACAAAAGAGCGACGCGCATGTAAGAAGACTTATAAAGAGCGAGCTTGATATTGACGATCCCGCGCTTATCAAAGGGTTCGAAACCGAGCTTCGCAACGCAGTTGTAAAAAAGCTTGTAGAGGAAATGGGTATTTCAAAAAGCGCGCTTGAAAGGGAAACAGGCATTTCCCGCGGCACGATTATAAGAATATGCAAAGGCAAGCAAAAGAAAATCGCGAAAGCCAAAATTTCAGAGCAGGTTAAGAAGCAAACGGAAAATAAAGTTGCACAAAAACTGCCCCGTCCCCAAACTGTGCAGCACCGCTCCCGGGGAAATCAACTCCAATCCGTGCAGCAACCCCAGACTGCGCAAACCGCACAAAAGCGGAAAGCTCTTCCTACGGAGCTTCTTTAATGATTCATTACTTTTGATAATCGGGTTGTACGCCCCTTTATCTCAAATCTACATTTATCGACAAGGGCAAGGATATCGAATTTTTGATATCCTTGCCTTTTTTTGTTGCGCTAAATATCTTTCTTTGTCGTAATATAACAAATTTACATTTTTTGGAAAAAAGTTCTTGCATTAATTTCCAAAATATGGTAATATGCTAACTACAATAAAAAATATTTGGAGGAAACAGAATGAAAACCAAGATAAAACTGCTTATTGCAGACAGCAATCCCGAACTTATTTCACAGATGAAATCATTTTTCGATTCAAAAGACTCCATCGACCTTGTCGCAACCGCGACGGATGGAATGGACGCCGCCGAGAAAATCCGTCATTTTTCTCCCGACGCGGTGCTGATGGACATTGTCCTTCCACAGCTTGACGGAATCGGGCTTCTCAAAAACATAAACACTCTTCCCCGCACGCGCCGTCCCGTCGTTATAGTGATGAGCGGAGCAAAGCGCGAGCATCTTACAAATATATGCATGCAGCTCGGCGCGGACTATTTTATGATAAAGCCCTGCGACAACGAAACTGTCTATGAAAGAATTTCTCTCTTATGCGCACCAAAGCTTTCACACGCTTCGCTTTCCGCCATTTCCTACGGCGATAAAGCGCCCTCGAGCGACACACCGAGCGACCGCGCTATCGAAATTTCAGTGACTAAAACTATCCACTCCGTTGGTGTTCCTGCCAATATCAAAGGCTATCAGTATCTGCGCGATGCAATCATTATGAGCATAAAGGATACCGAGCTTATAAACGCCGTTACAAAGCAGCTTTATCCCAAGGTTGCAACGCGCCACAACACTTCGCCCAGCCGTGTTGAGCGCGCAATTCGTCACGCAATCGAGGTTGCCTGCATCCGCGGTAATGAGGAGGAGCTTTATAACCTTTTCGGCTACACCGTCAGCAACAACAAGGGCAAGCCTACAAACAGCGAATTTATCGCTATGATTGCCGATAAATTACGCCTTGAAATGCTTGTATCCTGATGAAGAAAAAATCGTTTTTATGGGGAATCCCCATAGGTTTTATAAACGGATTTTTCGCCTCGGGCGGAGGGATTATTGCCGTACTCGTGCTGCAAAAATTCTTTAAGCTTGACGAAAAAAAGGCACACGCAACTTCCATAATAATTATACTCCCCTTAACCGTAGCAGGCGCGCTCGTCTACTCTCTATCGGCTCCCGTAAAGTATTCCGTTGTAATCGGGTGCGCCATCTCCGCTACGGCAGGCGCTCTATTGGGTGCGAAGCTTCTTTCCCGCCTTTCGGGGCGGTTTATCCGCACGGGGTTTGGAATTGTTATGATAATTGCCTCGTGGAAATTGATTTTAGGGGGTTAAATTATGACACTTTTAATCGGCTTTTTATCGGGAATAATCGGCGGGATGGGTGTCGGCGGAGGAATGCTTTTAATCCCTGCGGCAAAAATTTTCCTCGCTCTTCCCCAGCAGGCGGCGCAGGCGCTCAACCTCTACGCCTTTATTCCATCGTCCGTTTGTGCAATATTCGTCCACGCCAAAAACAAAAAAATCGAATTTAAAAAGGCGCTTCCTATAATCATCACGGGCGTGCCGTTCGCCCTTCTCGGCGCGTATATTTCAAATCATATTTCGCAGTCGCTTCTTTCCCGTCTTTTTGGTGGATTTATACTGATTTTCGGCATCCGCGAAGTGATTTCGGGCATAAGGCAGAACAAAAGTTGATTTTTTTTGTAGAAATTTCTGCTTTTTTTGATAAAAAATTCAATAATAGTTTGACACCTCCTGAAAATGAGCGTATAATATAAGGTAATCTTTTATTATTTTCAGGAGGCGTTTTTATGTCCAGAGTTTATAACTTTTCAGCAGGTCCGAGCATGCTTCCCCTCGAAGTTCTTGAAACTGCTCAGAAAGAACTTATTGAATACGGCGCAAGTGGTATGAGCGTTATGGAAATGAGCCACCGCTCCCCCGTTTACGATGCAATTATAAAGGGAACTGAAGCTGATTTCAGAAAGCTTATGAATATTCCTGACAACTACAAGGTGCTCTTCCTTCAGGGCGGTGCTTCAACACAGTTTGCGGCAATTCCCTTAAATCTTATGAAGACAGGCAAGGCTGACTATGTTGTTTCAGGTCAGTTCTCAGGCAAGGCTTATAAAGAAGCAAAGAAGTACGGCGATGCAAAGTGTATTGCTACTTCTGAAGATAAGACATTCAGCTACATCCCCGAAATCACTCCCGATATGGTGCGCGAGGATGCTGACTATGTTCACATTTGCTACAACAACACAATCTTCGGCACAAAGTTCCCCGAAGTTCCTAACGTTGGTGACAAGGTGCTCGTTGCAGATATGTCATCCTGCATCACAAGTGAGCCTGTTGATGTTACAAAGTTCGGCGTTATCTATGCAGGTGCGCAAAAGAATATGGCTCCCGCAGGTCTTACAGTTGTTATTATCCGTGAAGACCTTCTCGGCACAGCTCGTGAAGATGTTCCCACTATGCTTGATTACAAGATAATGGCTGACAACGACTCTATGTACAACACACCTCCCTGCTACGCAATCTACATTGCAGGTCTTGTTTACAAGTGGGCTCTTAAGCTCGGTGGTCTTGAAAAGATGAAGGAAATCAACGAAAAGAAGGCTAATCTCCTTTACGATTTCCTTGATAACTCAACTCTTTTCAAAGCAACAGCTGAAAAGAACAGCCGTTCTATGATGAATGTATGCTTCGTAACAGGCGACGCTGACCTTGACAAGAAGTTCTGCAAGGAAGCAGAAGCAGCAGGCTTTGTTAACCTCAAGGGACACAGATCAGTTGGCGGCATGAGAGCAAGCATCTACAACGCTATGCCTACTGAAGGTGTAGAAAAGCTTGTTGAATTTATGGCTGAATTCGAAAAAAACAATAAGTAAAAGAAGGTTTTAGTATGTACAATATTCTTACATTAAATAAAATTGCCGCTTGCGGTCTTGACAATTTCGATGCGGCAAAATATACAGTTTCAGAAACTTCGGAAAATCCCGATGCGATTATCCTCCGCAGCTTCAGCATGCACGAAATGGAGCTTCCCGCTTCTCTTTGCGCGGTAGCTCGTGCAGGCGCAGGCGTAAATAACATCCCGCTTGACAAGTGCGCTGAAAATGGTGTTGTTGTTTTCAACACTCCCGGTGCTAATGCAAACGCTGTTTGCGAGCTTACTCTTGCAGGTCTTTTCCTTGCATCACGCGATATCGTTGGCGGTATCAAGTGGGCTGAAACACTTAAGGGCAAAGGCGCAGAGGTTGGCAAGATGGTTGAAAAAGGAAAGGGCAACTTCGCAGGCTATGAAATCAAGGGCAAGACACTTGCAGTAATCGGTCTTGGTGCTATCGGTGTTCTCGTTGCAAACGCGGCAACAGCACTTGGTATGAAGGTTATAGGCTACGACCCCTATATGTCAGTTAAAGCGGCTCTTATGCTTGACAGCCATACAACAATCAAATCTGAGCTTAAGGACGCGGTAGCTGAAGCTGACTATATCACACTTCACCTTCCTCTCCTTGATTCAACACGCGGT
>JAZRFX010000263.1:0-2722 GCA_045643845.1 Clostridia bacterium
CTCCTCTTTGTGCACCTGAGGTTATAAAAAAATATCCAAAGCCCGAAAAAACCGTCAAAAAAAGGAGTTTCGCGCTACCTGTAGGGATTTTTTCAGGCATTCGCGACGATTTTATAAGATATTCGCATATATTTACAAAAAAGGCGGCGAAAAGTGCTATTTCCGCGGCGATAGCGCTGTACTCGGTTGCAGGTTTTTGCAGTTTCTTTACGCTCGGCACCGCCGTCTATTGCGGGGATAAGCCCGTAGCCTTTGCTATGGGAGAGGAAAGCTTTCTCGCGGCGTTTTCGCAGGCTGAAAGCTATGCCGAAAGCTACGGCGAAGAAATTGCAACTTTCAGGGTTTTCCCCGCAATCGTTTTAAGAAGTCAGGTGGATAGTGACAGCGACCTTTGCGGAAAGCTTCTTCTCTCATCGTCTTTTTCGGAGGCTTGCACGCTTTATCAGGGTGACGCTCCCCTTTTCAGCGCCGAAAATGAGGTAGTTGCGCGCGAGGTTGTGTCTTTGTACATATCCGACTACTCAATGAACGGACGGGTATCCCCTCCCCTTGATATTTCATACAAAAGGACGATTGTCCCGAAGAAGAACATATCAGAAGAAGATGCTTGCCGACAAGCACTCGAAAATGCCGATATAAAGGTTATCAGCACCGTAAGCACACAAAGCGAAAAGGTAATCCCGTTTGAAACTGAAACGAAAACCGATCCCGATTTATATATCGGCGACAGCGTGACCGAGCGCGAAGGAAGTAACGGGGCCTCACTCCTTACAAGCGAGGTTGTATATGAAAACGGGGCATTAAAATCAAGCAAGGTCGTATCGGAAAGCGTTACATACGCGCCTGTATCAAGGGTAGTCAGAACAGGGACAAAGCCCAAGGATATTTTAAAGGAAGGGGTTTATGAGCCGACAAAAGGAGTCATATCGTCGGAATTTGGCGAGCGTTGGGGCAAAACCCACGAGGGGCTTGATATCGCCGTGCCCGTCGGCACTCCCGTAAAAGCTGCCGAGGGCGGAACTGTTTCCTTTTGCGGAGATGCAGGGACATATGGGAAGCTTGTGAAAATTGACCACGGGAATGGTATCGTCACGGCGTACGCGCACCTGAGTGAAATTAAAGTTACCCAGGGGCAGGTTGTAGGTGCTAACACGCAGATAGCACTCAGCGGTAACACAGGAAGGTCGACGGGTCCGCACCTTCATTTTGAAATAGTGAAAAACGGCGTTCCGCTGAATCCTAAAGCCTATATAAAAAAGAGATGAGTGCTCACTCATCTCTTTTATGGGATATAAAGTTTTCCTGTTTTTTTGTCCACGCAAATTAGCGCATAGCCGTTTTTTAAAAGCCGTTTTTCTCCCAGGAAAGCAAGCGGGTTTTCTTCCTCGCTATACTGCAAAGCAAGAGCGCTTCCCTCTTCACTTTCACCTATGTAATAGTGGTGGTGCTTTTTATAATTTTCGTATATGCATTTATTACTCAATATAAATCGCAGGTGCGGATTTGCCCACGCAAACGATTTATCCGTGATTTTCCGCCAGTTAAAGCCCATTTCTTCAAACGGAGTTTTTTCAGGAAGCGGTTTTTCTTCGGAAAAGGCTGCTTCCCCGTAGCGACCGATAAGCATTTGCCGACCGCTTTGCGTGATAAGAATTCCGCTGTGATTTGTTGTATCTATGCTTTTTTGCAGCTTCCCGTCGACGATGTTTCCTATCGGCTCGGCTTCTCTACCGATAAGCCACGCTTTGAGGCTTCCGCTGATGCCGCTTGTTCTTATAGTGACTTCGTTTTCAGTAATGAGTGCGCTCCCCTGCCCTATCTCGGCAAGCGGAGTCAGGATTATTTCTTTTCTCATATTTTCACAACCTTTCTAAAAAAAGATTATGGAAAATAAAAGGAAATTATGAATTAAAATAAAATTTTTGCGGTTAAAGGTTGAAATATTTTCCTGTTGTGGTATAATATAGTTTGATTTTTTATGATTACAATTTTTAGGAGGTAATATATATGACAATCAAACCACTTGGCGACAGAGTCGTTATCAAAATGGTTGAAACTGAAGAAACAACAAAGAGCGGTATCGTTCTTCCCGGCAGTGCAAAGGAAAAGCCTCAGTATGCAGAGGTTGTTGCAGTAGGTCCCGGCGGCGTTGTTGACGGTAAGGAAATCGTTATGGAAGTAAAAGTTGGCGACAAGGTACTTCTTTCCAAGTACGCAGGTACTGAAGTTAAGCTTGACGGCGTTGAATACACAATCCTTCGTCAGAACGAAATTCTTGCAAAGCTTGACTAATCGAAGCAAAAGTTTTACTTCGTAAAAGCATTCGCTTCGAGTAAAGGGCCTTCGCTCGCGCACCACTCACCGTGGTGGCCCTTGAAAGGTGTCAAAACCGAGGTACACGCCCCCGCTTTTGACGATTTTATTTTTTCTTATCCGCCCACGGATAAGAGCTTATTCAAAACACATCGTGGGTAGAAAGGCATAGTGATTTATAATGGCAAAGGACATTTTATTCGGTGAAGAAGCGCGCAAGGCGCTTGAAAGCGGCGTTAATCAGCTCGCTGATACAGTTAAGGTAACCCTCGGACCCAAGGGCAGAAATGTTGTTCTTGAAAAGAAGTTCGGCGGTCCCCTCATCACAAACGATGGTGTTACAATCGCAAAGGAAATCGAACTTGAAAACCCCTTTGAAAATATGGGTGCTCAGCTCGTTCGTGAAGTT
>JAZRFX010000264.1:0-14264 GCA_045643845.1 Clostridia bacterium
GCACTCCGTTCGACTTGCATGTGTTAAGCACGCCGCCAGCGTTTGTCCTGAGCCAGGATCAAACTCTCTAAAAATGGTATATACAGAAGCCTAAGCTTCGATATATCAGTTTTTGAGTTTTTGGCTCTAAACTAAACTAAATTTTTGTACGTTGTTTACTGTACTGTCTGGCTTGTATTTCGCCTAAAGTTAATCTCAAATGAAAAAATTCTTTTGAGCCCTTACGCTATTTAATTTTCAAGGTTCAATTGCTACGCTTTTTCGAGCGAGCTTGTTTATTATACCTCGGCTAAAACCATTTGTCAACACTTTTTTCAAAGTTTTTTCAAATTTTTTATCGATGTATTTTGTCACCTCGCAAAAGCGCGACAACGTTGTATATATTACCACCCTTTCCTTCACTTGTCAATACCTTTTTTAAAAAAATTTCAAAAAGTTTTTGAGCAGTATATAAACCCATTATTTCCACTTTGTTCCCAGGCTATTCATCGCGCGCACACGCGTATTATATATAATGAAGAAATCGTCCATTTTTCAGCGTCTGGTATATGGCTTAAAAATTTTTTAAAAACTTCTTGACATAAACACCCATTATGATTATAATTAGAGTGTTACTTTATGCAGTACTTACTTTATGTGGGTCTGCGAGAGGAGGGTATGAAATGTCCGAGATCAGAGTTAAAGATAATGAATCTTTAGATAGCGCCCTTAGGAGATTTAAGCGTTCTTGTGCTAAAGCAGGCGTATTGTCCGAGGTTAGAAAAAGAGAGCATTATGAAAAACCCAGCGTAAAGCGCAAAAAGAAGTCTGAAGCTGCAAGAAAAAGAAAATTTAAGTAATTGATTTCGACAAGCCCACATACTTTTGGTATGTGGGTTATGTTTTTAGCACGCAAATAAAGCAGCACCGACCGCTTATCGGATTTTAATTCATATTTCTATTGCGGAGTTATTGCCGAGGGTTCATCAATCTTAGGTAAAAATCCGTATGGCATACGGATTTTTTATTTTGTTCCGATAAACTACGAACAAATTTCCCCTCTCGATGTACCTATGTACACCTTCGGGTGTCCCACGGCAAGCCGTGGTGAAATTTGTCCGTTCTGCACTACTTTCTTTGCGCGCATTATACAGGAGGTATTTGTATGTATATAAGAAGACTTCTTGACGACGAGTACGAAGATGTAGTAAAATTGATTACACAGACGGTGCACTCGGTTTGCACCGATGATTATACAAAAGAAGAGCTCGACGCGTGGGCGCCTGATAATTTCGACATAAAGAAATTCAAAAATAACATTTATGGTTGTCTTAACCTTGTTGCTTTTGAAAAAGGAAAGCTTGTCGGATTTATAAGCGCCACGACGGAGGGATATATAAACAGGCTTTACACACACAAGGATTATTTAAGGCGCGGTGTTGCCTCCTCCCTATATAATAAGGTAGAGGAATGGGCAAAGGAATATGGTATAGAGGAGCTTGTACTTGATTCGAGCAAAACTGCTGAAGGGTTTTATCTTAAAATGGGATTTACCAAATCGGGCGTCAGCGTGATGGAGCACGGAGATATCATTTTCCGAAACAGCGTGATGAAGAAAAAACTCATCTGAGAGGTGTTTACATATGGTAAAGTTCGCTAACGATTGGGACAATAAAATCGGCGGAGAATTTAATAAAGAATATTATCTTAAGCTTCGTATGTTTTTGAAGGAGGAGTATGCTGCGCATACTGTCTACCCTGATATGTACGAACTCTTTTCGGCGCTGAAGGAAACGCCTTTTTCAAAAGTCAAGGTCGTTATTTTAGGGCAGGACCCATACCACGAGCCTAATCAGGCGCACGGCATGGCATTCTCGGTAAAACCGGGGGTACAGATTCCCCCTTCCCTTCTTAATATGTATAAGGAAATAAAAGCGGAGTTCGGCTACGAAATTCCCAAGACGGGTTATCTTATGAAATGGGCACAGCAGGGCGTACTGCTTTTGAACACAGTCCTTACAGTGCGCGAGGGCGAAGCTAACAGCCACCATGGAAAAGGGTGGGAGATTTTTACCGACGAGATTATCCGTCAGCTTAATATGAGAAAAGAGCCTGTGGTATTTATGCTCTGGGGCAATAATGCAAGGCGCAAGAAAGAGCTTATTACAAATCCCAACCACTATGTTTTAGAGGCGGCGCATCCGAGTCCGCTTTCAGCATCGCGCGGGTTTATGGGATGCGGTCATTTCAAAAAAGCGAATGAAATATTGATATCTAATCTTATGTCGCCGATTGACTGGCAGATAGAAGGGTAACAAAAAGGGGGGTGTATCACACCCCCTTTTATTGACTTTTGATGCGCGCGATGATATAATTTTACTATCAGAAAGGGATGACAATTATGTACAATCCGAAGTCAATGGTTGCGGAGGAATTCATAAGCGATGAAGAAATCCGCGCGACACTTAAATATGCTGAAGAAAATAAGAACAACATCGAGCTTATCGATGCAATTTTAGATAAGGCAAGACCGCAGAAAAAAGGTAGCGAAACTTATTGTCAGGGGCTTGATCACCGAGAGGCGTCGGTTCTCCTTGCGTGCGAAATCCCTGAAAAGGTTCAGGAAATGTACGCCCTTGCCGAAGAAATCAAGAAGGCGTTCTATGGCAACAGAATCGTTATGTTCGCGCCGCTCTACCTTTCAAATTACTGTGTGAATGGTTGCGTGTACTGTCCGTACCATCATCAGAACAAGCATATTGCGAGGAAAAAGCTTACTCAGGAAGAAATCAAAAACGAGGTTATCGCGCTTCAGGATATGGGACACAAGCGCCTTGCAATTGAGTCGGGCGAAGACCCCGTGAATAATCCTATCGAATACATCCTTGAATCAATCAAGACAATTTATTCAATCAAGCATAAAAACGGTGCTATTCGCAGAGTCAATGTAAATATCGCCGCAACGACAGTTGAAAATTACAAAAAGCTTAAGGATGCAGGAATAGGCACATATATTCTTTTCCAGGAAACATATCACAAGGAAAGTTACGAACAGCTTCATCCGACAGGACCGAAGCATAATTACGCATATCATACCGAGGCTATGGACAGAGCTATGCAGGGCGGAATTGACGATGTAGGTTTAGGCGTTCTTTTCGGACTTGAGCTTTACAAGTATGAGTTTGCAGGACTTTTGATGCACGCGGAGCACCTTGAGGCGGTGCACGGAGTTGGCCCGCACACAATAAGCGTGCCGAGAATCAAAAGAGCTGACGATATTGACCCAAATGTTTTCGATAATGGTATTGACGATGAAACATTCGCAAAGATTTGCGCGCTTATAAGAATTTCCACCCCCTATACGGGAATGATTATCTCCACGCGCGAAAGCCAGGCAGTTCGAGAAAGAGTGCTTAAGCTTGGCGTATCGCAGATAAGCGGCGCGTCAAGAACATCGGTCGGCGGATACACCGAGGAGGAACGCCCCCACGATAGCGAGCAGTTCGATGTTTCCGACACGAGAACGCTTGACGAGGTTGTAAAGTGGCTCATGGAGCTTGGCTTTATCCCCTCCTTTTGCACGGCGTGTTACCGCGAAGGAAGAACGGGTGACAGATTTATGTCGCTTTGCAAATCGGGACAAATCCAGAACTGCTGTCATCCGAATGCGCTTATGACACTTAAGGAATTTTTGATGGACTATGCTTCCGAGGATACAAAGAAAATCGGCGAAGCGTTGATTCAGGCAGAGCTTGAAAACATCCCCAAAGAAAAAGTTAAAGAGGTTTGCAAGAAGAATCTTGAAAACATTCAAAATGGAATAAGAGATTTTAGATTTTAAGAAGCAAAAACGGAGTGTGAATTCACACTCCGTTTTATTATGCCTTTTTATTAGTCGTCGATTGAATTGTCTGTTGCTCTTTCGAAGATTGCTTCTACTTCTCGAGAAGGCTTCTTATCAATAAGAGTAAATACTACTGCGAAAATTGCACCGATGATGAAACCGGGGATGATTTCGTAGATGCCTGTAATTTTTGAAAGTGTAGCACCATTTGATACAGGAAGCCAGAGCCAAAGCATATCAACAAGTGCGCCTGAAATGATACCTGCAACAGCCCCCTTATATGTAAAGCGTTTCCAGAAAAGAGAGAATATTACAACGGGGCCGAATGCCGCGCCGAAGATGCCCCATGCATTTTCAACAAGGTCCATAATTGCCTGTGCCGCGGAGCCCTTACTGCTTGCAATAAAGTATGCGACAACCGAAATAGCAAGAACGACGATACGGCTTACCCAGAGGATTTCCTTGTTTGATGCGTTCTTTCTTATAAGAGGCTTATAAAGGTCACTTGTAAATGATGACGCCGCAACGAGAAGCTGTGAGTCAGCAGTTGACATAGATGCCGCAATAATTGCCGCAAGGAGAAGTCCTGCGATAAACGCGGGGAATACATCGCGAGCAAGATCAACGAAGATAAGCTTCTGATTTCCTTCAAGAAGGAGCTTCTGTGAAAGGTCGATACCTGCATTAACTCCGTTTGAATAAACGAACATTCTGCCGAAGTATGCGATTACGATAGTTGCCGCAAGAGAAAGAACAACCCATACGATAGCAACTGTCGCGCTCTTTTTCACCATAGAAGGCTTCTCAATAGCCATAAATCTTACGATGATGTGAGGCATACCAAAATATCCGAGTCCCCAACCGAGTCCTGAAACGATATCCTTCCAGCTTGCGCTGAAGAAGTTTGCAACGAACTCAAAGTTTTCGCCGTTGGGTCCCTTATATATGGTTGTAAGCCCTGCGGAATCAAGCTCTCTTGTAATTCCGACTACAATCGGAACAATAAGAAGTGCCGCGAGCATAAGAAGTCCCTGAAAAAAGTCTGTCCAGCAAACTGCGTTAAAGCCACCGAGGAATGTATAGATTACAACGATTGCCGCAAAGATAATCATCGCGGTTGATGCATCAAGCTGAGGAACGAGCGTTGTGAACACGCCTGCACCTGCAACGAAGGCTGACGCAACATAGATTGTGAAGCAGATAAGGAATACTACTGCGCAGATGATACTAACTGTGTGGCTTTTTGATAAAAAGCGGTTTGAAAGATACTGCGGAAGTGTAATCGCATCCCCTGAAGCGCGGGAGAATTTACGAAGTCTTTTCGCAACCAAAATCCAGTTAAGCGCTGTACCGATTGCAAGACCGATGCCTATCCACGCCTGACCAAAGCCGAATGCGAGGATGCTTCCCGGAAGTCCCATCAGGAGCCACGCACTCATATCAGAAGCCTGCGCGCTCATAGCGGTTACCCAGGGGCCCATCTCTCTACCACCGAGGAAATAGTCCTTTTCATTAACATCTTTCTTTTTAGATTTGAAATAGAAATAGATACCGATGCCAAGCATTGCAACAAAATACAATGAAAATGCTAAAATATCCATAAATTCAACTCCTTTTCTATTTAAGAACATTCAATATTTTACCATATATCCGAAATTTTTACAAGCAATTTATTTTCGCTCCATAAAATCCTTGTAAAGATAGAGTGAGCCGCAGATAAGGATTATATTTTCTTCTTTCAAGGCAAGCTTGTACGCCTCCCCTGCATTTTCGCAGGGAATTGCATCAAACCCAAAAGAGTTAAACTTTTCGGCAAGCTTCTCGGGCGACTGTGCCCTTGGGTTATCAAGGACAGTTGTTGCAAATATTTTCGCCTTTTCGCAAAAACCCTTTTCTTTTAAAAGGTTGAGCGAAGCATCAATATCCTTGTCCGCCATTGCGGCATAGATTATGGAGAATGTTTCATTTTCAAAATAGCGGTCGAGTGCTTCAATAAGCGCCGTTGTGCCATTGAGGTTATGCGCGCCGTCAAATATTACGGTCGGGTTTTCCGAAAGTTTTTCAAAGCGACCTATGTTGCGCGCTTTTATAAGTCCTTCGCGGATATGCTTTTCATCAACGCCCATTTTTTGCATCGCAATTACGGCAAGCGATGCGTTTTCCGTCTGGTGCATTCCCGCAAGGTTAATTTTGAGATTATGTAAAGAATCAAGATCGAAGCATTCGCTCATACCCTCGTGCGCATGATTTTCGGTCTGTGGTACAACGATAAAGTCGGCTCCCCTGTCATCCGATATTGCGTAGAGGATATCAAGAGCCTCGCGCGGCTGATTGGGAGTTGTTATGACACAGCTTCCCTCTTTTATTATACCGCCTTTTTCCGCGGCGATTTTTTCAATCGTTCCGCCGAGGTATTCAATATGGTCAATATCGATTTTTGTGATGATGCACATCTCGGGCGCGTCGATGATATTTGTTGCATCAAGCCTGCCGCCAAGTCCCGTTTCGAGAACCACTATGTCGCACTTTTCTTTTTCAAAATATAAAAATGCCGCTGCCGTCCATATTTCAAATTGCGTCGGCATAGCACCGAGCTCTTTTTCCACTTCGTGTGCGGCTTTTTCAACACTGCTTAAAAGTTCGTCCATTTCATAAGAGGAGATATTTTTTCCGTCAACGCTTATTCTCTCGCATACATCAATCATATTCGGAGAAATGAATTTACCCGTTTTAAGTCCGCTTTCAGTTAAAATGCACTGCAAGAACGCACAGGTTGAGCCTTTTCCATTAGTGCCTGCAACATGGATGAAGCGGAGGCTTTTCTGGGGATTTCCCACTTTCTCGCAAAGAGCGCCGACCGATTCAAGACCAAGACGGCTTTTTGTCTGAAAGCTGTTTGCATATGTTTTAAAATCGCTCATCGTCCGTTCTCCTTTGAAATAAATTCTTTAAGCTGAAACACGAGTTTTCTTCCGCCACACATTACTGCTATATGAAGCGCAAAGAGTATAAGCATTTGCGGAAGGCGCATCCATACTGCGCTTTTGAATCCTGCATACACGCCCATATATACGAGTATGTTTGACATAACGAAAAACGCAATCGCAAATTGCAGTACCGAGCATATCACGGCGCGAAGATAGTATTTTTTGTTATTCTTCACTTTATAAAAGCAAATGCCGAAAACAAATCCGCATAAAAATTCCACAGCAGTTATCATAGGATTTATTCCCATTTTTGACGCCTTTATCAAGTCGGCAATTGCGGCGACGCTTCCAGCCGAAATAGGTCCGTATAAAACTCCCGTTATAAATACGGTTACGAATTTCATCGGTATTTTCATAAGATTGCCCACTCTGAAAGTTGCGAGTAGTCCCAATATGACAGTTATTGCTGCAAGGAGTCCGAGCGCGCAAATCTTTTTCGTTGAAATTTTTCTTTTCATAAATAAAACGACCTTTCTACAGGTCGCTGCAGAAAGGTCATTTGCATGGCTTTAGTGCAGCAACGGAATGCGAAACTGTCATCGCAAGACAATAGTCTTTTCGTCAAATGGGCAACTTCCCGTCCCACCTACACTTAACGCAACAGTTTCTACTTTGCTGTTAATTCTTTAATTACTTATATTTTTTAAGATTCCAGATCTTATCGTTGTATTCGCTGATTGTTCTATCGCTTGAGAAGAATCCGCTCATAGCAACATTTGTAATTGCTTTCTTGAGCCACAATTCTTCGTTACGATATTCCTTATCGGCAACGCGATGAATTTCGCAGTATGACTCAAAGTCACGGATAACCATATAGATATCCGCTCTTCCGTGGTCACCGAAGAGAAGTGTCTGGTAGAGGTCCTGATACTTGCTTGTATCTTCGGGACAAATCGTGCCGTCGATAAGCATATCGAGAACGCGTCTTACCTCAGCGTTTGTGGTATAGATATTCTGGCTTGAATTTTCGTTGAACTGAAGTTCACGGTTGACTTCGGGAGTCTTCATACCAAAGATGAAGATGTTTTCATCGCCTACACATTCTCGCATTTCAACATTTGCGCCGTCAAGTGTACCGATTGTAAGAGCACCGTTTGCCATAAACTTCATATTACCTGTACCGCTTGCTTCCTTACCTGCAGTTGAAATTTGCTGACTGATATCGGCAGCGGGAATAATCTTCTGCGCAAGAGTTACGCCGAAGTTTTCGATAAATACAACCTTAATCTTCGAATTAACATCAGGATCATTATTTATCATCTTGGCAACATCGTTTATAAGCTTGATGATAAGCTTCGCGCGAGCATATCCAGGAGAAGCCTTCGCACCAAAAATGAATGTATGCGGATGCATATCAAAATTCTTATCGTGCTTTACTTTGTCGTAAAGATAAAGGATATGAAGCACATTGAGGAGCTGTCTTTTATATTCGTGAAGTCGTTTTACCTGAACATCAAAAATACTGTTGGGATCAACATCAATACCATTATGCTCCTTGATATAAGCGGCGAGAGCCTGCTTCTTCTTGAGCTTAACAGCCTTGAATTCCTGCTGGAATTCCTTATCGTCTGCAAACGGGAGAAGTTTTTCAAGCTGAGAAACATTCTTTGTCCATGTCTTGCCGATTTTGGATGTGATAAGTTCGCTGAGCTCGGGGTTTGCAAGACGGAGCCAACGGCGGTATGTGATACCATTTGTAATTGAAACGAATTTTTCGGGAGCGAGGTTGTTGTAGTCGCGGAAAACATCGTTTCTTAAAATATCGGTGTGAAGTCCCGATACGCCATTAACCTTGTGACAGGTTGCAAGGCACATATTAGCCATATTGATATAGTTATGTGCGATGATTGACATATAGTTGATTTTGCCCCAGTCGTCGCCGTAGAGGTTATGAAGCTCATAAACGAGGCGGCGGTTCATTTCGTCAACTATCATATAAATTCTGGGAAGAAGACGCTGGAACATATCCATAGGCCATTTTTCAAGCGCTTCCGCCATAATTGTGTGGTTAGTATATGCAAATACGCGGCATACGATATCCCATGCCTGATCCCAGCCCATACCTTCTTCATCCATAAGGATACGCATAAGCTCGGGGATTGCGATTGCGGGATGTGTATCGTTGATGTGAACTGCAATATATTCGGGAAGCTTGTCAAGATCCATTCCCTTGTGATGACGCTTGAATCTTGAAATAATCCACTGCATTGTACAGGACACGAAGAAGTACTGCTGACGAAGACGAAGCGCCTTACCCTCCTGATGATTATCCTCGGGATAAAGAACTTTACTTAAAACTTCAGCAAGTGCCTTTTCTTCAACTGCACGAAGGTAGTCACCGCCTGAAAAGCTGAGCATATCAAGGTCGTGTTCAGCACGCGCTGACCAAAGGCGGAGTGTGTTTACGATTTTAGCGTCGTAGCCGACAATCGGAACATCGTAGGGAATACCCACAACATTTGTGGTGTCAACATAGTTTACGCGCATACCACTTTCGGTCATTTCAGTTTCAACCTTACCGCCGAAACGAACTGTAACCTGTTCTTCGGGGCGTGCAATTTCCCACACGCTTCCGTCGTGGAGCCAGTTATCGGGAGTTTCAACCTGCTCGCCGTTTACGATGAGCTGTTTGAAAAGACCGTACTCATAACGGATTGAGCATCCGAAAGAAGGAAGTTCGAGTGTTGCGAGAGAATCAAGGAAGCACGCCGCAAGTCTGCCAAGACCACCGTTACCAAGACCTGCATCGCTTTCCTGGGATGCGATTTCTTCAAGAGAACAACCCATTGATTCAAGCACCTTTTCATAATCGTTTGTAAGGCCGATATTAAGAAGGTTATTTCCGAGAGAGCGTCCCATAAGGAATTCGAAAGAAAGATAGAAAAGCTCTTTCTTCTGCGCTGTTCTCTGCTGACGGCGGTATGCCGTCCATCTTTCCATAATTTTGTCGCGGACTGTAAGCGCCGCTGCCTTGTAGATATGAGCCTTTGTAGCATCCTCAAGCGTTCTTCCGTAATGACGGTTAAGTTTGCCGAGGATTTCTTCTTTTATCTGCTCCTGTTTAGCAGTAAGTTTCTTTGTAGCCAATATATACAACTCCTTAAAGTTTATAGATAAAAACGGATACGGGGTTAGTTTAACCCCATATCCGTAATTATACTACAATCTGTTATATACGTCAATGTATTCTTTTGCTGAATTTCGCCACGAAAAGTCCTTCTTTATTGCTCTTTTTACCATAGCCTGCCACGATTTTTTGTTATCGTAGTAGGTTCTCTTGGCGTAATTTATAATACCAAGCATTTCGTGTGCGTTGTAATTTGCAAAGCTGAATCCCGTTCCCGTATTTTCGTATTCGTTGAATGCTTCCACGCTGTCGCGGAGGCCACCCGTTTCACGAACGATGGGAAGTGTTCCGTAGCGCATTGAAATCATCTGGCTCAGACCACACGGTTCAAAGAGTGACGGCATCAAAAAGGCATCACTACCTGCGTAAATCTTGTGACTTTCAGCGTTGCCGAAGAAAACGAGAGATGCGAGTTTCCCCTTGTATTTCCACTCAAAGTGACGGAGCATATTTTCATACTGCTCCTCCCCTGTACCGAGGACTATCATCTGAACATCATCGTTTTCAAAAATGTTGTCCATAACACATTCTACAAGGTCGAGTCCCTTTTGCCCTGTAAGGCGGGTTACCATACCGATAAGGAATTTGTCGGGATTTTCTTCAAGCCCGAACTCCTTCTGAAGTGCAATTTTGTTTGCCTTTTTACCCGATACGATATTTCTTCCGTTGTAGTTCTGATAAATCATACTGTCGGTTGATGCGTTCCAGTCATCATAATCAATGCCGTTTATAATACCCGTTACGCTGCTTTTTCTTGCGGAGAGAAGGCCATTTAAGTTTTCGCCGAAATAGTCACTCATAATCTCGCGCGCATAGGTTTTACTTACAGTTGTGATAAAGTCGGCGTATACAAGACCGCCCTTTAAGAAGCTTGCATCTTCATAAAACTCAAGCTTATCAGCAGTAAAGTAGCTGTCGGGAAGCTCGCACACATCGGCAATTGTCTTTTTATCATACACGCCCTGATATTTGAGGTTGTGTATCGTCATAACGGTCTTTATTTTATTATAACGGTCATCGCAGGTATAGTGCGCCTTTAAAAGAACGGGTATCATACCTGTCTGCCAGTCGTTGCAATGAAGCACATCGGGCCAATAATCCACAACCTGCAAAAGCGCAAGCACAGCCTTGTCAAAGAAGGCAAAGCGCTCAACATCCTGCGCCATATCGCCATAGATTGTGTCGGAACCGAAATAGAATTCGTTATCCACGAAATAGTAGATAACATCTCCTATTTTAAGATCAAACACGCCGCAGTACTGGCTGCGCCAACCCATTTTGATATAGATATTACTGATGTAGCGCATTTCATCTCTGTATTTTTGCGCAATCTTGCCGTAAAGCGGCAAGATTACACGCGCTTCACAACCTTGCGCACAAAGTTCCTGAGGAAGAGCGCCGACAACATCGGCGAGCCCACCCGTTTTCACAAAAGGTACGCATTCACTTGTTGCGAATAAAACTTTCATAATGTTGTCCTTTCTGATATGTCTTTTAGAGTAGTGTTCTCTTGGGAAGGATTACGGGGTAGTTAGGCTGACCGATAAGGCGCTTTCCTTCACGGAGGGTACATTCCTTATCAATAATTACATTTTCAATTTCGCAGCCTTCTTCGATGACGGTGTTCTGCATAACGATACAGTTTTTAACAGTTGCACCCTTTGCGATATAAACGCCGCGGAAAACAATGCTGTTTTCAACCTTTCCTTCGATTACGCATCCGTCCGCTACGAGAGAATCCGAAACTGATGAACCTTCTTTATACTGGGTGGGAACCTGGTCCTTAACCTTTGTATAAATGCGGTTTTCAGCACTGAAAATTTCGTCGCGCACTTCCTTCTTAAGAAGCTTCATATTGTTTTCATAGTAGCTTGCAACTGAATCGATAATTCCTACAAAGCCCTTGTACTCATAGCCGTAAACCTTGAGATTCTGAACTGCTCTGATAAGAATGTCGCGCACAAAGTCGTGACTTCCGTGAGCGTAGGCATCCTCAATAATTTCAATAAGCTTGAGCCTGCCTATGATGAACATTCCCATACCTTCAAGTGTTGTTTTGGGATAACGGGGCTGAACCTCGATACCTGTAACTTTACCACTTTCGTCTACTTCGTAAACATTTCCGCGGGAGAGCTGTTCATCCTTTTCCTTTTTATCGTGATAAATAACTGTAATATCAGCCTCGTTTTCAATATGCTTTTCAAGAGCCTCGTCAAAGGTCATATTACAGATAGTTCTGCCACTTGCAAGGAGAACATACTCCTGACGGCTGCGACGAAGGTATGTGAGCACGCCGTAAAGCTGGTCGATGCTGCCTTCATTTACATTACCGCTCGTTCCTCTTACATGGGGAGGAAGCATAAAAAGACCATAGATTTTTCTGTTCAAATCCCAGGGAGCACCGCTTCCCACATGGTCCATAAGTGATGAATAGTTGATGTTTGTCGCAATACCGACATTTATCATACCTGAATTTACCATATTGGAAAGGATAAAGTCGATAAGTCTGTAGCGACCACCGAAAGGAAGCGCCTGAACTGAGCGGAAGTCAGTAAGCTCGTTAAGTCTTAAATCCTTATTGTCCGCCATTACTATACCCATCATATCTCTCATTTCAGTTCTCCTCCTTTCCATTTTCTGATGCGACCATTGAGTTTATACCGATTTTTTCACCTGCGGGAATTTCAATACCGCCACCGATAAGTGAAATACCGCCTGTACAATACTGGCTTTCATACTGCGGGCTGAATGTTTTTTCGTCGCCGATTACTGCACCCTCGCCGATAATGGCATCTTCGCCTACGACAGTCTTTTTAACAACTGCGCCTTTCTTGACGGTTGTTCCGGGGAATATGATTGAATCCTCGACAACTGCGCCTTCTTCAATAGTAACGCTTTCAAAAAGTATACTATGCTTTACTGTGCCGTACACATTACAGCCTTCAGTTACACAGCTGTTGCTGATTTCGGCTCCCCCTGCCACGAAGTGCGGAGGCTTAACGGGATTTCTTGAATAAACCTTCCAGTTGTTGTCGTTAAGCTCAAATGCGGGAGGATTTGCAAGAATATCCATATTTGCTTCCCAAAGGCTCTGCACAGTACCAACATCCTTCCAATATCCGTCAAATGCATAGGCGCACATATTTTCGCCGTTTTCAAGCATTGTGGGAATGATGTTTTTACCGAAATCGTTTGAGCTTTCGGGGTTCTTTTCATCATTCTGAAGATATTTTTTAAGCACTTCCCATGTGAATACATACACGCCCATTGATGCAAGGTTGCTCTTGGGCTGGGCAGGCTTTTCCGCAAATTCAACGATTTTTCCGTCTTCGTTTGCAGTCATAATACCAAAACGGCTTGCTTCCTCCCAGGGAACTTCGATAACGGCGATTGTCGCATCGGCATTCTTTTTCTTGTGGAACTTAAGCATTTTGGAATAGTCCATTTTATAAATATGGTCACCTGAAAGGATAACTACATATTTGGGATTGAATTTGTCCACAAATTCAATATTCTGATAAATTGCGTTCGCAGTACCTTTGTACCATTCGCCCTTTTCAGCGCTCTGGTAAGGAGGCAGTACATATACACCGCCTGAATTTCTATTGAGGTCCCACGGGTGTCCGCTTCCGATATAGGTGTTAAGTTCGAGGGGCTGATACTGAGTAAGTACACCTACAGTATAAATTCCTGAGTGGATGCAGTTACTTAAGGTAAAGTCGATAATTCGATACTTACCTCCGAAAGGAACTGCGGGTTTTGCTACTGTTTTTGTGAGTGCGCCAAGTCGGCTTCCCTGTCCGCCAGCAAGAATCATTGCCAAACATTCGGGTGTTTTCATGAGTAATCCTTCCTCTCTTGTCTATATTGAAAAATTTTATTTTTTAAGTTGGGTACGCTTTAAGTACACTGCGCTCATCGGCGGCAGGTCAAGCGTAATTGAGTAGGGCATATTCCCCTGCGGTTTTTTCTTCGCAGTTGCAGGATTTATATTATGACCGCATCCGCCAAACGATGATTCATCGCTCGAAAGAACGCTTGCATAAGTTCCTGCGCGCGGTACGCCCACAATATAATTCTCGTACCCGACGGGAGTGAAGTTACAGATAACTACAACCTCGTCGGTTTTCTTTTTGCCGCGGCGGACAAATGACATCACGCTTCGGTCACGGTCGTCGGCATTTATCCATTCAAATCCGTCCCAATTATTTTCAATCTCCCAGAAGGGTTTGGTTTCTTTGTAAAATGCGTTGAGTTTTTTCATAAACGAGTGGAACTTTTCGTGCTTTTCCATTTCAAGAAGCTGCCACTCAAGTTGTTCGTAATA
>JAZRFX010000265.1:0-3291 GCA_045643845.1 Clostridia bacterium
CGCAAGAGGTCAGTATGTAAGATGGGAAGTAACTGAAAATGGTGTTGCTACCACAGCTTTCAATACAAGTAAAGAAGGCTATAAAACCTTCAATATTGAACCCCCTGCAACAGGATGGAAGGCTGACACAACTTACAATGTAAAATGTTATGTTTACTCTGCATGGAAATTTGACCAGGCAGGTAATAGAACAAATTACGATGTTAATCAGTTAGGTGAATGGAACTTCACAACAGGCTTTGCTGAAGAACCCAAGGTAACTTTTGAAAACGGTGTTGCTACAATCACAAATAACACAGCTACTGCTGTAGAAAATGCTCTCCTTATCCTTGTTGCAAAGACCAGCACAGGCGCTCAGAGAATTCTTTTCGCAACAAGCGAATACTCACTTGCTTCAAAAGCTTCTGAAACAAAGAACTTCGCACTTGAAAGCGGAGAAGCATTTGATTACTTCCTTCTTGACAGCAAATTTGCACCGATTATAAAGACAAAATAATTAACCACAGAAAATGATGTGAAATTATGAAAAATCATAAAACAATAAAGAAATTCATATCGTTGATACTGACGGCGGCTTATATTTTAGCCGCCGCATCGGTATTTTCAGTCAGCGCTGAAGAAATTGCTCTTTTATCCGACAGTGGATATAGCGCACTTGATTTGTCGCTTACGAAAACCGTTTATAATGCTATCGGTCAGACAGGACAGGTAAAAGCCGCCGTAATACAGGAAATGGATGTTTCTATGTACGCTACTCCTTACTACAGCAATACAAGTAGCACCGATTCTGAAAAATATTACGCGGTAAAGGTTGATAAGGATACCCACGCTTATCTTGTAAAGAGTGGAACGGCGAAGAAAACCTTCACGGCTCGTCCGCAACGCGTTATGCTCGCGGCTTCACAGCTTGTTTGCACATCGGATAATACTGCTGTTGCAACAGTGAATTCAGACGGCGTTATTACAATTACAGGCTACGGCGTTGCAAATATCCTTGTAACCTATAATGGTGGCACTCCCGCCGATTCTTCTGACGATGTCAGCGGCGCTGTGACAATTTTTGCGTCACAGCCTGATGGTAATATCATTACCATTGATAATACACTTCAGTGGACTGATGCAAATCACTCCGCGCTTGAAATGCGTGTGAACAAGATTACAGACGCTTCCTTGTCCGATATTTACGAGGCAGGGAATAAGCGTTTTTCTGCTTCCAATCTTACAAGCGCATTCGATCCGATTGGTAACGATTCTTCGCCTCTTTCTATTCAGGTGACGGGAAATGCCAATCTGGTATCGCGAAATAATTATGTTTCGGAAGAAACCCTGGCAGGTGGCGACGCTTCGCTTATTGCGCAGGAGTATGCCGCAAACAGCCGTGTTATGATTCAGGGCTGGTACTATGAAAGCGGAAAGGGAGCAAGCGATAACACAGTTTATCCTAAAATATCCTTTGGATATTGCGGAACGACTGATATATCTACGTCTGTTAACGACGGCCGCCGTGCGTGGCAGTTAGGTAATAAAAAAGGCGGATACTACCGCATCTGGGGTGGAGATGCCAATACCTATTCATCAGCAGCAAACAATACTTTTTTCAAAAAGGATACTACCCCCAGTGGAGTATCGACCACAAGCGCATCCGCAACAAAAACCCTTTCGGGATTTGATACAGCAATTTCAGCTACAAAGGGCTGGCATCAGTTTGCATTAACTGTTGAACCGTCACTTATAAACCCTGGTACAGACTATGCCCTGACAAAGGTTTATCTCGACGGAAAGCTCCTTACATCGCAGGATATATATATCGGTGATATTGAAATCGGGAAGAGAAGAGTTTACATATTCTTACCCAAACTCGCCGACTCCACAGGTTATTCCTCTGATGCTGCAGGTGGCGGAAACGACTACATGCATTACAAGGGATTGACTATTGCTCGTTTTGACAATTCGCAGACTATTGTGGATTCTATTCCTGCAGACGGTGCGCAGAATGTTCCCCTGTATCAGACAATCAGGGTTAAGCTTGGAACTCCGATTGAAGAATCAGCGGTACAGGCAATTACTCTTAATGGAAAAAAGCCTGACAGCGTTACTCTTGATGAAAGCAAAACTGTCCTCGCAATAAATTCAGGGAAGCTTTTGCCCGATGTTACATATACTCTTGCCGTAGCGGGAAAAAAGATATCCTTCAAAACAACAAGTGATGAAGGCACAACAAATCTTATTGATGATATGAAAACCCACGGCTACAATGTAACCGAGGCGCGCAGTTTTGACTTTGCAGATTCTACAAAATCTGCCGAGGAATACGGAATCGGATTTTTGCGTCATTGCGCAAACCTGAATGTAACCGTTTCCGATGGTATTGCTACATTTGAAGAGGGCAAAAGAAGCTCACAGTCTGATTCGGGCAGAAACGCACTCATACTCCGTAATGTAACACCCTACGATTCAAAGGTAGACCGTGTAGTTATTTCGTACAAGGTCAAGCTCAATGTTCCTTCGTCTTATGTAGGGGATACCGAGTATGCTTTTGCATCTACAACCGACCATACAGGTGGTATAGGCGTTCCTGTTATTGCGAAGAAGACTACATCGCGTCCGTATAGTCCCGTTACACGCAATGCGCTTGCTGGTGCAAATAGTACCGCGGGAAGCATTCCTACTTTGCAAACTACAGGCGGACAAGTAGCACATACATCTCTCCTCAGCAAGAATACGGGAACAGACACCGTTAACGCTTACAACCTCAACGGTGGAAAGCTTGTTAACTGTCGTTTGCCCCAGACTTCATTCAGCGTATGGAGACAGATAGTATATGTTGTTGATATGGACACTACGGGACAAAATGCACCCACATGGTATTTTGTCGATGTTGACAGAGCGTCGAGAAACCTTAATAGCAAGGTTGCTATTTATAAGCTCGATGCACCCGCGTCTTATGGTGCAGGGTACACATGGGTTGATTCCTTGTATATCCCCATGTCGCGTGCTTCAACAAGCTTGACTTTGCCGACATCATTGTCTATAAAAGATGTTGAAATATATTCTCTTTCACTCGATCCTTATTCACAAATTGAAAACGAAATCAGCGTTACTGATTCTGCTTCTTCCGAGGTTATTTATGCCGACGAATTAAGCGGAAAAACAGCTGATGTAACAATCAGCGGAAATATCGACGCAGGAAGCCTGGTTATTTTTACGGCTTATGATAAATCAAGCGGTAAAATGCGTCTTGAAAATGTGAAATCACTCAGCGTAGCTGAAAGAAAAGCTTCAGTTACTATG
>JAZRFX010000266.1:0-4819 GCA_045643845.1 Clostridia bacterium
ATTTTTGAAGTAGTTTCAAACAAAAAGCTTGCAGATATAACATACGAAATGGTGCTTCAGGGCGACTGCTCTGATATTACGCGTCCCGGACAGTTTGTAAATATAAAACTTGACGGATTTTTCCTGCGCAGACCTATCTCCGTATGTAACAGCCGTGACAACCTTCTCACAATCATCTACAAGGTAGTGGGCAAGGGAACTGAAGTTATGGCGGAGATGAAAGGCGGAGAAAAGCTTGACATACTGACAGGACTCGGAAACGGATATGACCTTGAAAAAAGTGGGGACAAGCCCCTTCTCATCGGTGGCGGTGCAGGCGTACCCCCGATGTATATGCTCGCAATAAAGCTCCTTGAAAAAGGTGTAACTCCGACAGTTGTTCTCGGCTTTAATAAAAAAAGCGAGATTTTCTACGAAGAAGAATTCAAGGCGCTCGGCGTTAAAACAATCGTTGCGACAGCTGATGGCAGCTATGGCGTAAAAGGCTTCGTAACAGACGCTATAAAGGGCGTTGACTATACATATTTCTACACTTGTGGACCTGAAGTGATGCTTAAGGCTCTCTACGACGCTACAAGCACAAGCGGTCAGCTCAGCTTTGAAGCGCGCATGGGATGTGGCTTTGGCGCGTGTATGGGCTGTACCTGCGAAACACTTTACGGAAACAAGCGTATTTGTAAAGACGGTCCCGTTCTTGAAAAGGAGGAAGTAAAATGGGCAAATTAAGTGTAAATTTAAGTGGACTTCAGCTTGATAACCCTATCATTCCTGCCAGCGGTACATTCGGATTTGGTTATGAATTCGCAGAATATTACGATATAAACATTCTCGGAAGCATTTCTCTCAAAGGTACTACAAAGGACCCCCGTTACGGAAATCCGCTTCCCAGAATTGCGGAATGCTCAAGCGGAATGCTCAATGCAGTAGGTCTTCAGAACCCCGGTGTTGACAAGGTTATTGAAGAAGAACTTCCAAAGCTCCGCAAATGCTTTAATAAAAAAGCCGTTGCGAATGTCAGTGGATTCTCTCTTGAAGATTATGTCTACACCTGCGAAAAAATGGACAAGCAGGATGAAGTCGGAATCCTCGAAGTAAATATCAGTTGCCCCAATGTAAAGCACGGCGGCATGAGCTTCGGAACAAGCGCCGAGAGTGCGGCTGAAATCACACGCGCGGTAAAGAGCGTTACCAAAAAACCTGTTTATATGAAGCTTTCTCCCAATGTTACTGACATTGTTTCAATCGCAAAAGCTTGCGAAGAAGCAGGTGCAGACGGTATCGCTATGATAAACACCCTTCTGGGTATGCGCATAAATCTGAAAAATAAAAAGCCTATCCTCTTTAATAAGTCGGGCGGTTTTTCAGGTAGCGCAATTTTCCCCGTGGCTCTCTCTATGGTTTACAGGGTTTATGAAGCAGTTAACATTCCCATTATTGGTATGGGCGGTGTAACTACAAGTGAAGATGTAATTGAAATGATGCTCGCAGGCGCAACAGCAGTTGAAGTTGGTGCGGCAAACCTTATTGAACCTTACGCTTGTAAGAATATCATTGAGGGGCTTCCTGCGGCAATGAAAAAATACAATATTGAATCTTTAGAAAGTATTATCGGAGGTGCACACTAATGGGTAAAGATGTAATCGTAGCTTGCGACTTTTCTTCAAAGGCGGCTCTTGTAGAGTTCCTTGATAAGTTCAAAAATGCAAGTAGAAAACCGTTTGTAAAAATAGGTATGGAGCTTTTCTATGCGGAAGGTCCTGCAATCGTTAAGGAAGTAAAGGAGAGAGGACACAAGATTTTCCTCGACCTTAAGCTTTGCGATATTCCCAATACAGTTAAAAAGTCAATGAAGGTTCTCTCAAACCTTGATGTTGATATGACAAACCTTCACGCGTTCGGCACGAAGGAAATGATGACTGCCGCAATCGAAGGTCTTACAAAGGAAGACGGCACTCGTCCCATCCTTATCGCTGTAACACAGCTTACTTCAACAAGCGAAGAAAGAATGAAAAACGACCTTCTCATTAACGAGCCTCTTGCAAAGGTTGTTGAACACTACGGAAAATGCGCCGCTGAAAGCGGACTTGACGGCGTTGTGTGCTCTCCTCACGAGGCAGCTCGCGTTAAGGAAGTTTGCGGTAAGGATTTCGTGACAGTAACACCCGGTATCCGCTTCGCAGACAGCGCGGCAGACGACCAGGTAAGAATTATGACACCTGAAAAGGCTAAATTGGCAGGCTCCGACTACATCGTAGTTGGTCGCCCGATCACAGCAGCGGAAGATCCCGTTGCAGCATACGAAAGATGCGTAGCAGAATTTATTGGTTGAAAGGAAGATAAAAAATGAAAGAATTAATTGCAAAAGATCTACTTAAAATCAAAGCAGTGTTTTTAAGCCCTGACAAGCCCTTCACTTGGGCAAGCGGTATCAAGAGCCCCATCTACTGCGATAATCGCCTTACACTTACAGCTCCCGAGGTAAGACTTGATGTTGAAAAAGCTCTTGCTGAAGTTGTAAAGAAAGAGTACCCCGAAGCAGAAGTTCTTATGGGTACATCTACTGCGGGTATCGCACACGCGGCAATCACAGCACACCTTCTTGATATGCCTATGGGCTATGTAAGAAGCGGCGCAAAGGACCACGGCAGAGGAAATCAGATTGAAGGTAAACTTGAAAAAGGCGATAAGGTTGTAGTTATCGAAGACCTTATCTCAACAGGCGGCAGCGTAATCGAGGTTGTTGAAGCGCTCCGCGAAGCAGGTGCGGAAGTTCTCGGCGTTGCATCAATCTTTACATATGGAATGAAGAAAGGCCTTGAAAGACTTGCAGCGGCAGATGTAAAGAACATCAGCCTTACAGACTTTGACACAATCGTTGAAGTTGCTGCAAAGGAAAATTATATCAAGGCAGAGGATAAGGAGCGTCTTATAAAGTTCCGCAACAATCCTTCTGATGAAAGCTGGATTAAAGGCTGATTAAAATAGCACAGATTTTAAGAAAGGATGATAAATGTGAAAGACCTTATAGACATTCTTGACCTTACTACTGAGGAAATTGATGCTCTCATAGAAAAAGCAAACGACATTATCGCAAACCCCGATAATTACAGAGAAAAGTGCAGATATAAGAAGCTTGCAACTCTTTTCTTTGAACCCTCTACAAGAACAAGACTCAGCTTTGAGGCAGCTATGTACGAACTCGGCGGCAATGTTCTCGGCTTCTCTGATGCAGGCTCATCTTCCGCAACAAAGGGCGAGAGCGTTTCCGACACAATAAGAGTAGTTGAAGGCTATGCTGATATCGTGGCTATGCGTCATCCCAAGGAAGGCGCTCCCACAATTGCCGCAATGAAGAGTCGCATCCCCGTAATCAATGCAGGTGACGGCGGACACAACCATCCCACACAGACACTTACCGACCTTCTCACGATTAAGAGAGAATTCGGAAGACTTGATAACCTCACAATCGGTCTTTGCGGCGACCTTAAGTTCGGTAGAACAGTTCATTCTCTCATCCACGCGATGGTAAGATATGAAAACATAAAATTCATTATGATTTCTCCCAAGGAACTTAAGCTTCCCGACTACCTTGTTGATGAGGTTCTTAAAAGACACAATGTTGACTTTATCGAAACTGAAAGCCTTGATGAAGTTATGAGCGAACTCGATGTTCTCTATATGACTCGCGTGCAGAAGGAACGCTTCTTCAACGAAGCGGACTATATAAGACTTAAAGATACTTATGTAGTAACTCCTGCAAAGCTTGAAAACGCAAAGAAGGATATGCGAATTCTCCATCCGCTTCCTCGTGTTAACGAGATTTCAGTTGATGTGGATGAAGATGCACGCGCTTGCTACTTCAAGCAGGCGGCTAACGGCAAATTTGTCCGTATGGCACTTATATTAAAACTTTTGGGAATTGAGTAAGGAGGAAGAGTTATGCATATTGATGAAATAAGAAATGGTATAGTAATCGACCATATCGCCGCAGGCAAGAGTATGGAAATATACAAGCTCTTGAACCTTGACGCTCTCGAATGTTCAATCGCTATCATCAAAAATGTTCCCAGTAAAAAAATGGGCAAAAAGGATATCATAAAAATTGACGAGGCACTCGATGTAAATCTTGACGCACTCGGATATATCGACAACGGTATCACAATCAACACAATTGAAAACGGCGTTAAGACAAACAAGCGCCATTGCGAACTCCCCGAAAGAATCAAAAATGTTGTAAAATGTAAAAACCCCCGCTGCATTACTTCAACCGAGCAGGAGATAGACCACATCTTTAAGCTTACAGACCGCGAAAAAAAGGTTTACAGATGTATCTACTGCGAAATGAAGGCAAAATAAAGGGGGGAGAAGAGATGGATTACACATACCGCTTTATGAGATTTAAAGATGGTAAGGCGAAGGCACTTACCCTCAGTTATGACGATGGTATAGACCAGGATATCCGTCTTGCAAACATTCTTGACAAGAAAGGCATAAAGTGTACCTTTAACATATCTGCAGGCCGTTTCGCTCCTGAAGGAACAACATACCCCGATGACAGAGTTGGCGGCAGAAGAATGTCAAAATCGCAGGCTTTGGAGTTATACAAGGACTCAGGTCACGAGGTTGCAATTCACGGATATACACATCCTAATCTTGCAAACCTTCCGACAAATCATATGATGTATGAGATAATCGAAGATAGAAAAGAACTTGAAGAAATTTTCGGCACGCTTGTAAGAGGCTGCGCATATCCTTTTGGTTCCTTCAACGACGATGTTGTAGATATCCTCCGTTTGGCGCAGATAAAATACGCGAGGAC
>JAZRFX010000267.1:0-5309 GCA_045643845.1 Clostridia bacterium
CGCTGTGCTTCAAGGGTTGTAAGATCATCCTCGCTTTCCACAACATAGATTTCCTGTGTTGCAGTTGCGGGAATTGACGAAAGCGGAAGCTTGCCGTCTACCGCGAGCACAATGTCGCCGCTGTTTATCATATTGAGAAGATCCGAAAGCGCCTGCGATGAATTTTCCTCGGACTTTTTCGCATTTTCGGCAGAATTGATTGCATCCCTTGCCGCTTCATTTACCTCGGCAATTTCGGGAATCGCGCGGGAAAGAAGCTCGTCTTTCTGCTCCTCGGTAAAATCTTTATAAGTAAATGCAGGTCCTCTTACATCGCCCACATTGAATGAGTAATTTGCTCCGTCAAGCGTGAGTATGAGCTCGCCGTCCGAGTTAATGTTTGCCGAGGGCTTATTCGTTGAATCGGGGTAGTTTATCCAAAGGTCACCGTTCTCGTCGACGGAAAGTGTGTAGAAACCATTTGCCGAGGCGCAGATACCACCCATTCCACGCTCTCCGCGTTCGCCCTTTTCTCCACAGTCACCCTTTTCGCCGCGGTCGCCCTTTTCGCCTTTTTCGCCGCGCTGTCCTATAACACCCTGTGGTCCCTGCGCACCTTTTTGTCCGCGTTTTCCGCGCGATGCAACAAGAAGCCAGAAGTCTTCGTTTTCAGGGGATACTCCCATACATTCGCCCGTGCAAAGATAGGTCGAGCCGTCAAATACAACCTTGTTTCCTTCCTTGTAGAATTTTTCGTCGTCATATTCTTCCCAAATTTTGAAATTTTCGCAAAGCACATCGATTTCTTTTCTGGTGTCCTGCATAAGCGCGCTTACTTTGGGCATAAGGCCCTCAAATTCCTTCTGGAGCTGTATTGCCTCGCTCGGCGTGGGAGCTACTATCTCTCCGCCTTCGGAATACGATACGAAAAGCGTATCGGTCACACTTTTATTCACAATGGACGGATTGAGAGTGTGATACCCCTCCACCGTGAATGAGCACCAGCCCGCCTCATTCATGACCGACGAGGGAACGCCCGATATGTAAGTGTCGGGATTTTCAATATCAGGCACAAGAATTATGCTTGTAAGATTTTCTCCCTTGCAGTCGCGCCATAAAACGCGCTTTGCATAGTTTTCCCAGCTTTCGTCAAAGATGAATTTTATTTCGGCACTGCTTCCTGCCGCACCGATATTTTTACTGCTTTTTGACGCAAACTGACCATTTATTTTTATAGTTATGCTGTTCATAATTTCCTCCTTAACTGAAAAAACCCTCCAGCGCAATAGCACCGGAGGGTTTTTGAAAGTCATTATTTTGTTTTTATGTATTCGTCGATAGCTGACGCTGCCTTTTTACCTGCCCCCATAGCAAGAATTACGGTCGCCGCACCTGTTACGGCATCGCCACCTGCGAAAACGCCTTCGCGTGAAGTTTTTCCGTCGTCACCGTTTGTCACGATACATCCGTGTCTGTTTGTTTCAAGGCCGGGAGTAGTCTTGTGAATAAGCGGATTGGGAGAAGTTCCGATCGACATAATTACTGTGTCAAGCTCGATTACAAATTCGCTGTTCTCCACTTCGACAGGTCTTCTTCTGCCGCTTTCGTCAGGCTCGCCAAGTGCCATTTTTATGCACTTGATTCCCGTTACATTTCCGTTTTCATCGCCAAGGATTTCAATGGGATTTGTAAGAGTTTTGAAGATTACTCCTTCTTCCTCTGCGTGCTCGATTTCCTCGAGTCTTGCGGGGAGTTCCTCCATACCTCTGCGGTAGACGATATAAACCTCGTCCGCACCAAGACGCATAGCACTTCTTGCAGCATCCATAGCAACATTACCGCCGCCGACAACTGCAACACGGCTGCTCTTTTTAATGGGAGTTTTGCTGTCGGGAAGATAAGCCTTCATAAGATTTACGCGGGTCAAATACTCATTCGCGCTGTAGACACCGCAGAGTGTTTCGCCCTTGATATTCATAAATCTGGGAAGACCTGCACCGCCTGCAACATAGACTGCTTCAAAGCCATCTTCGAAAAGTTCGTCAATTGTGATGGTCTTGCCGATAACGACATTTGTTTCTATTTTTACGCCCATAAGGGTAAGCTTGCCGATTTCATCGCGCACGATATCCTTGGGAAGTCGGAATTCGGGAATTCCATAAACGAGAACACCACCTGCTGTGTGGAGAGCTTCAAAAACGGTTACATCGTAACCCATTCTACGAAGGTCACCCGCTGCAGTAAGTCCTGAAGGACCTGCGCCGACAACGGCAACTTTAAGCCCGTTTGAGAGAGGTGCTACTATCTTTTCCTCGAAGTTTTCGCGGTAGTAGTCAGCGACGAATCTTTCAAGTCTGCCGATAGCAACGCTTTCTCCCTTTATACCGCGTACGCAGGCACTTTCGCACTGTGTTTCCTGCGGACACACTCTACCGCATACTGCGGGGAGTGCGCTCGACTGACTGATAACCTCGTACGCGCCCTTTATATCCTCATTTGCCAATTTTTCAATGAAAAGCGGAATATCAATTTCAACGGGGCACTTTTTCTGACAGGGTTTTGTTTTACAGTTAAGACAACGCTTTGCCTCATTTATCGCCATTTCATAGGTGTAGCCCGTCGCAACCTCTTTAAAGTTTTTTCTTCTTTCTTCGGGGGACTGTGCAGGCATAGGTGTCTTTTTCATTTCCATATTTGCCATATCACTCTACCTCCTTTTTGAGAAGGTTGCAACTTTCTTCGCGTCTTTTACCTTCAAATTCGCGGTAGACACCGCTTCTCTTCATAGCCTCATCAAAATCCACAAGATGTCCGTCAAAATCGGGACCGTCAACGCACGCGAATTTTGTTTCGCCGCCAACTGTAAGTCGGCAACCGCCACACATTCCCGTTCCGTCAACCATAATGGGATTCATCGAAACTGTTGTCTTGATGTTGTATTTTTTAGTAAGAAGACTTACAAACTTCATCATAACAAGCGGGCCGATTGCGATAACCTCGTCGTACTCGTTACCTTCCGCGATGAGTTTTTCAAGCGCCTCGGTAACAAGACCTTTTTCGCCGTAGCTACCATCATCGGTCATAATTTTAAGGATGTCGCTGACATCGTTAAACTCGTCTTCCAGTATAACGAGATCGCGGTTTCTGAAACCTACAACGCTATGAACAACTGCGCCGTTTTCGTGAAGCTTCTTTGCAGTAGGATATGCAATCGCACAACCTACACCGCCGCCTACAACGCATACTTTTTTAAGTCCGTCAAGGTTTGACGCAGTTCCTAAAGGTCCTGCAAAATCGCGGATATAGTCGCCCTCGGAAAGAGAATTAAGCTCCATAGTAGCTTCGCCGACAATCTGGAAAATGATTGTAACTGTTCCCTTTTCGCGGTCGTAATCAGCGATAGTAAGCGGAACGCGTTCGCTGTCTTCAAATGTTCTGAAAATTATAAACTGTCCTGCCTGTGCCTTTTTCGCAACAAGAGGTGCCTCAACAACCATTTTTGTAACGGTGGGATTAAGAGGCGTTTTCTCAAGAATCTTATACATTTTATCTGCCTTCAATCAAGTGAAATTTTAGTATAACCCTCATTATACTCTTTTTTTTACTCGATTTCAAGGCTTGCCTTTATTTTCAGGGGGTATTTTTTATTTATTTTTGGTAAATTTTGTACTGCTGTGCCTTTTTGTGGTCATAATCCGAGGTGTGAAGCCCTGAAGGAAGCCCGAGGATTTTCGCGCTTTCTTCGTCGAGATAACCGAGTGCCTTCCACTTATCAAGCGCCAATTTTATGTTGCTTTGACGCTTTTCCTCCTCGTTTTCAGCGTCCTTTTTTGCTTCTTCCGAAAGGTATTTTTCATACTCACGATTATCGAGGAATTTTTCGTATTCAAGCTTCTCGCGCTCGCGTTCTTCCTCACGAAGATAGCTTTCGTAATCCTGCTCGTCCAGGAACTTCTTGTACTCAAACTCGCGGTCCTTGTTGTACTGATTAAGGCTGTCTTTGTAGATTTCATAATCCGTATCACGGATATCAAGGAGCGCTTCGAGATTATCACCCTTTATGCCGAGTTCGTCAAGATACCTTTCGTATGCCGACATATAAAGCTCGGGAATTTTGTCCGTAAGCTTTTCGCTGTAATAGTTCCTGCCCTGCATGGCGGCACTTGTCGCATAGCTCGACGCAACGCCACCCGTGTTGATCGCAAGAGAGCCGAGAATATCCTCCATTGCAAGATCCCCTTCGCGCTGATATTCCTTTTTGTAATACTCGTAAAGCTCATCCTCAAGCGGATTGTACGAAAACTTTTTTGTTTTTGTTATTTCCGATAAAAGCCTTCTGATATCGTCATCATAACTGCTTTTATATTCGGGCGCTTTTTCCTGATAGGAAAATGTGTTTCCGCTCATTATATAGCGCACTGCTTCATCGTAGACATCGTCGCGCGCGTATTTTATAAGCCCTTCTGTCCCCTTCGCCTTGTCAACTCTTTTTGCGAGAGTGTCGGCGACAGTTTTCTTTGAAGCGCCGCTTCCCATCTGCTCACGCAGTTTTATCGAATAGTCGGTATCTTCGAGCCATCCGCTGAAGCGATTTGTCTTTTCGACGCCTAAATTTTCGCCGTCAATCTTTTCGTTACGGCTTTTTTCGTACTGCGCGGCACTTTTGTAGTCGCCGATTTTCACGGCTTCGTTTATTTTTTCCTGATAGTCAATATCCTTATTGTAGCTCATTGTCCTCCCCCTTGTAGATATTTGTTTTTGCAGTATCAATTTCGATTACATTACTGCTGTCAAGGTGCGTTAAAATATACCCGAGTTCGTCGCACAGCGAATAGAGATAATTTTCAATCGCACCTATTTTTTGCCTCTCGGAAAGCCCTTCGAGGCTGCCGAGCTTTGTGATGTTCATCTTACCACCTCGAATTCCCGTACGATGGAATTTATTACGCTTTTGCCCTTGCCTGAAAGACGGATTTGCACTTCGTGGCATCCTTTTACAAGGCAGGGAATGTTTATATACTTTTTCTCGTCGCCGTAGGAAGTATTTACGCACTCCCACATTCCGCCGTCTTTTTTCACCTCGGTTTTTATATACGCTCCGGCGTAAAGCTGGGCGCAGATATGGATCCGGCTGTAGTTTTTCGTTTTGTAATATCCCTCGTCAAACGGACGGAGAGTTATGCTCCAGGAAGCGTCTTCGTCGCACTCTTTTTCAATTTTTTCGAGCCCGTTATCTTTCAGGCGGTACACATCGCTACCGAAACTGTGGTAGGAAATCGTATCCTTTACGCCTGATTTACTCCATAGATTTTTCTCGCTGTCCCACACAA
>JAZRFX010000268.1:0-3821 GCA_045643845.1 Clostridia bacterium
CATTTGTGCAGAAAAATGGCAAACTACTTGCGCGGAACTTTGTAAAAAAGGTGTCGGGGATAACTCCCGACACCTTTTTATGTGACAAAATACCAAAAAATATAAATAAAAACCGCAATCCTTTGTGCAAAATGACGAAAGTAAAAATAAAATATTGTGTATTATAGGGATATATAAATATAAGAAATTATAGTAAAATTATAAGTACGAAGACTACTTCGGATTATTTAAAAACGAAGCCTTTTTTCACCATAGGTGAAAGGTATTGCGGAGGCTTCGTAGAAAGGCGGTTAAAGCAATGAATGTATTTAGTGGAGAAAACATCAGAAATGTAGTAGTGTTAGGACATGGCGGTTCAGGAAAGACATCGCTTGTTGAAGCGATCTTACATAAAGCCGGTGCATCTGACAGATTCGGCAAAATAGCTGACGGAACAACTGTAAGTGACTACGACGCAGAAGAAATCAAGAGAAAGATTTCAGTTAATCTTTCAATGGCTCCCTGCGTATGGCATACTCCCAAAATTCCCGATTCAAAGCTTAACCTCATTGATACTCCAGGTTACTTTGACTTTGTGGGCGAGGCTATGGGCGGTATCCGCGCGGCTGAAAGTGCCCTCATCGTTATCAATGCAAAAAGCGGCGTTAAGGTAGGTACCGAAAACGCTTGGAAATATGCGACAGAGCGCGGTATGGCTCGTATGATGTTCATCAATTGTATGGATGATGACGAAGCTGACTTCGACAAGGTTGTAGCACAAATTCAGGATAAGTTCGGCGCAAGTGCGGCTGTTTTCAGAATTCCGATTAAGGAAGGCAAGGAAATGACAGGCTATGTCAACATCGTAAGCGGTAAAGCGTACAAGGTTGAAAACGATGTTGAAACTGAAATCCCGATTCCCGAAAATATGAAGGCATCCTTCGATAAATATCACGACGCACTTATCGAGGCAGTTGCTCTTACAAGTGACGAGCTTCTTGAAAGATATTTCGCAGGCGATGTTATTACTGACGAAGAAATGCGTGCAGTTCTGAAGGGCAGCGTTAAGCAGGGCCAGGTAGTTCCCGTTTACGGTGGCTACTGCACAGGCAAGACATTTGCAGTTCGCTCTCTTATGGACGCTATGCTTAAATATCTTCCCTCTCCCGTCGAGGCTGAAAAGGCTGATGCGGCTGCTCCCTTAAGCGCAGTTGTATTCAAGACACTTGCTGACTCTTACGGCAAGATTTCACTTATCCGCGTTTACGGCGGCACACTCAAGGCTGATTCAACAGTTTACAATGTGAACAAGGGCGAAAACGAAAGAATCGGTAAGCTCTATGTTCTCCGTGGTAAGAAGCAGATTGAAGTTCCCGAGCTCCGCGCAGGTGATATAGGTGCGGCTACAAAGCTTGGCGTAACTCTTACAGGCGACACCCTTGCAAAGCAGGGCGCAGAGGAACTCGAAGGAATCGATTTCCCCAATCCCGCTATCACAATGGCAATCGTTCCTCAGGCAAAGGGCGACGAAGAAAAAATCAGTGCAGGTCTTTCCAAGCTCCGTGAGGAAGATCCTACATTCAAGGTTAAAAACAACAAAGAAACTAAAGAACTTACTATTTCAGGTACGGGCGAGCTTCATCTCGATGTTATCACAAGCAAGCTCAAGACCAAGTTCGGCGTAGGCGTAGAACTCAAGGTTCCCAAGATTGCATATCGTGAAACTATCCGCAAAACTGTTAAGGTTCAGGGCAGACACAAGAAGCAGTCAGGCGGTCACGGTCAGTTCGGCGATGTATGGATTGAATTTTCACGCCACGACGGAACAGAGCTTCTCTTCGACGAGCAGATCGTAGGCGGTGCAGTTCCCAAGAACTACTTCCCCGCAGTTGAAAAGGGACTCCAGGAATCAATTGCAAAGGGCGTTCTTGCAGGCTATCCCGTAGTAGGTCTTAAGGCAGTTCTGGTTGATGGTTCTTACCATCCCGTTGACTCATCGGAAATGGCGTTCAAGGTTGCCGCAGGTATTGCGTATAAGGACGGTCTTACACAGGCAAGCCCCGTTCTCCTCGAACCCATCGGACATCTTGAAGTTACTATGCCCGAGGAGCTTATGGGTGACATCATCGGCGATATCAACAAGCGCCGCGGAAGAATTCTCGGTATGAATCCCATCGGCGACGGACTTGGCGAAGTTGTTGCGGAAGTTCCCGAAGCTGAAATGTGCAAATACGCAACTGACCTGCGCAGTATGACAAGAGCGAGAGGTAAGTTCACATTCGCATTCGAAAGATACGAAGAAGTTCCCGACGCAATCGCACAGAAGGTTATCGAAAGCTCAAAAGAATAATCCAAAAAGGGGTGTTATCAGCACCCCTTTTTTGTTTTGCGTTTTTTCTTTGCGTAAAAATATAAAAAATCACCTGAAAAACCATAAAAAAACAGCGGTTTTACGCTAAAAATACTTGCATTTGAGCCAAATAATGATATAATATATTGTGCAATAAAACGCTAATAAATTTTTTATATATTTTATGAGGTGAATTACTATGAACAAAAAGACTATTGAAGACATCCAGGTACAGGGCAAAAAGGTGCTCGTTCGTTGCGATTTCAACGTACCCCTTGATGCGGACAGAAATATCACAGACGAAAACAGAATTGTAGGCGCTATGCCCACAATCAAGTATCTTTCAGACAACGGCGCAAAGGTTATCCTTTGCTCACATATGGGTAAGCCCTAGGGCGAACCCAAGCCTGAATTCTCACTTGCTCCCGTTGCAAAGAGACTTTCAGAAAAGCTCGGCAAGGAAGTTATCTTCGCAGCTGACGACAATGTAGTTGGCGAAAACGCAAAGAAGGCAGTAGCTGAAATGAAGGATGGCGACATCGTTCTTCTTGAAAACACTCGTTACAGAGCTGAAGAAACAAAGAACATCGAAACATTCAGCAAGGAGCTTGCTTCTCTTGCTGATATCTTCGTAAACGATGCATTTGGTACAGCACACAGAGCTCACTGCTCAACAGTTGGTGTTGCTGATTACCTTCCCGCAGTTTGCGGCTACCTCATCCAGAAGGAAATCGAATTCCTCGGAAACGCAGTTAATAACCCCGTTCGTCCTCTTGTTGCAATCCTCGGCGGTAGCAAGGTTTCAAGCAAGATCAGCGTTATTGAAAATCTTCTCGACAAGGTTGATAAGCTCATCATCGGCGGCGGTATGGCATATACATTTATGGCTGCAAAGGGCCAGGAAGTTGGCGACAGCCTTCTTGAAAAGGACTACATCGACTACGCAAAGGAAATGATGGAAAAGGCAGGCGATAAGCTTCTTCTTCCCATCGATACAGTTGTTGCTACAGCATTTGCTAACGATGCTGAAAGCAAGGTTGTTCCCGAAGGCGGCATCGAAGCAGGCTGGCAGGGCCTTGACATCGGTCCCAAGACAATCGAGCTTTTCTCTGACGCTGTTAAGAGCGCAAAGACAGTTGTTTGGAACGGACCTATGGGCGTATTCGAAATGGAAAACTTTGCAAAGGGTACAAACGCTATTGCACAGGTTCTTTCTGAAATCGACGCTACAACAGTTATCGGCGGCGGCGACAGCGTTGCAGCAGTTAACCAGGCAGGCCTTGGCGACAAGATGAGCCACATCTCAACAGGCGGCGGCGCAAGCCTTGAATTCCTTGAAGGCAAGGAGCTTCCCGGTATCGTAGCACTTCAGGATAAGTAAGTCGCGGGATGTTAAAAATGCCCAGACCATTCGTTGGCGATTGATTATGGTTTAGAAAATCGTATTGATTAATTCTACAGTTTTGGTTGAAATCCGTATGACGGATTTCTG
>JAZRFX010000269.1:0-2579 GCA_045643845.1 Clostridia bacterium
ACCGCTTCAAGGATATTCTGCGGTGTGCCTACGCCCATAAGATAGCGTGGCTTGTCCTTGGGCATATGAGGTTCAACTGCATCTATGATGCGATACATTTCCTCGGCACTTTCGCCTACTGCAAGACCGCCGATTGCATAGCCGTCAAGGTCAAGCTCGGCAATTCTTTTCATATGGTTAATACGGAGGTGTTCGTATGTTCCGCCCTGATTGATGCCGAAAAGCATCTGATGTTTATTAATCGTTTCGGGAAGCGCATTAAGACGGGTAAGTTCAGCCTTACAACGCTCGAGCCAACGATATGTGCGGTCGCACGAATTCTTTACATATTCATAGGGTGCGGGATTTTCAACACATTCGTCAAACGCCAACGCAATAGTGGATGCAAGGTTTGACTGAATCTGCATACTTTCCTCGGGACCCATAAAAATTTTCTTTCCGTCGATATGCGACTGGAAATTTACGCCCTCTTCAGTAATTTTGCGAAGTGACGCAAGTGAAAAAACCTGAAATCCGCCGCTATCGGTAAGGATTGGTCTGTCCCAATTCATAAACTTATGAAGACCACCCATATCACGAATAAGTTCATCGCCAGGGCGAACATGAAGATGGTAGGTGTTTGAAAGCTCCACCTGACAACCCACATCCTTAAGGTCGAGTGACGAAACTGCGCCCTTTATCGCCGCAGATGTTCCTACATTCATAAACACGGGAGTCTGTATAGTTCCGTGTACGGTTTTAAACTCGCCTCGACGGGCGCGTCCTTCCTGATTTTTTAATGTAAACATAATTTTTTATTCCTTTGTTTTATTTTTGAAGTCTTTGCTTCGAAAGGATGACATTGTCATCCGCCTTATACTTCCATAATAACAGGGAGAATCATGGGTTTTCTGTGTGTTCCCTCATAAATATAACTGCTGAGAGCTCCCTTTACATTGTTTTTAATCGTATTCCAGTCGTGATGCTTGGAAATAAGTGTATCCTGAAGTGCAATTGTCGCAATCCTCTTTAATTCTTCCATTACTTCCTCGTTATCGCGCATATAGATAAATCCGCGGGAAATAACTTCAGGCTCCGCCGCCATTTTATGAGTTTTCCCGTTTATCGCCATAACCACCATAATGATACCATCTTCCGCAAGGTGCTTTCTGTCGCGGAGAACAATGCTTCCCACATCTCCGACGCCATAGCCGTCAACCAAAAGCTCGCCCGCCTGAACATTTCCTGTAACCTTTGCCTTGCCATCCGAAAATTCGAGTATACTTCCGTTTTCAAGCTTGAAAATATTTTTCTTCGGAATACCTACTTCTTCAGCAAGCATTGCGTGACGGCGCAGATGTCTGCTTTCGCCGTGAACGGGGATAAAATATTTGGGCTTTACAAGTCCCATTATTATTTTGAGCTCTTCCTGACAGGCGTGGCCCGATACATGAACCTCGGTAAGTGCTGAATGAATTACCTCGGCACCTTTACGATAAAGCTCGTTTATTACATTTGAAACGGTTTTTTCGTTACCAGGGATAGGCGATGCTGAAATTATTACAAGGTCGCCTTTACCGATTTCGACCTTTTTATGGTCGGAAAATGCCATTCTTGTAAGGGCGCTCATTCTTTCGCCCTGACTGCCCGTTGTGATTATAACAAGCTGATGGTCCTGATATTTTTTTACATCCTCGATGGGAATCATTGTTCCTTCGGGGATTTTAAGATAGCCGAGAGTTGATGCAACTTCGATGATATTGACCATACTTCTGCCTGATACAGCCACCTTTCTGCGGTTGCGGACTGCGGCGTTTATTACCTGCTGTACGCGGTCAACATTCGATGCAAAGGTTGCTACAAAAATTCTTGAACGGGTGCCCTTGAAAAGCTCCTCGAATTTTTCGCCGACCTTTCTTTCGCTCATCGTATAGCCGGGGCGCTCTACGTTTGTAGAGTCACTCATAAGCGCAAGCACGCCTTTTTTACCAAGCTCGCCAAAGCGTGCAAGGTCGATCATACTGCCCTCAATGGGAGTTGTATCAATTTTAAAGTCACCTGTATGAACGACTGTTCCTACGGGAGTTTTTATTGCCATACCTACAGCATCGCTGATACTATGGTTCACGCGGATAAATTCCACGCTGATATTCTTGCCTACTTTTACAGTTTCACCAGCTGAAACACGATTTAATTTGCTGACACTTAAAATGCCGTGCTCCTTGAGCTTCTGCTCAACCAAACCAATTGCAAGACGAGTTCCGTAAACGGGAACATTCACACTGCGAAGAAGGTATGCGATACTTCCGATATGGTCCTCGTGTCCGTGTGTGATAACTACTGCTTTTACCTTGTCTTTATTATTCACAAGGTAGCTCATATCGGGGATTACGCAGTCAACGCCGAGCATACTGTCGTCGGGGAAAGCCATACCACAATCGACAACAAGAATTTCTCCACCGATTTCAAAGGCAGTAATATTCTTGCCGATTTCATTCAATCCGCCCAGAGGTATAATCTTCAATTTTAATTTTTTTGCCATTATTTTCTCCTTTTCAATCCACGGCTATCGGAAAAAATGCCATGCACATCCCAATATG
>JAZRFX010000270.1:0-7273 GCA_045643845.1 Clostridia bacterium
AGCTGAGTTATGGTTGTCCCCAGAAAGATGAAGGGAACTATTATAATGGGGATTTTCTCTTCATTTCTTACGGAGTTGATGACAAGATTTGTGTCGAGTTTTCCTTTATTGCAAAAGGTGTTATATATTGCAAGTATGATAAGAACGCCAAGCGGCATAAAATATGTTATATACGAATTATGCGCACGAAATTCAGTTACATAGTCAAGGCATTTGTGAAATGCTGTTCCTATCCATGCACCCAATACGCCTACGACAACTGAAATAACAATCCACTTGACAAATGATTTTATGTACTTTAAAGCAACTTTACCATTTTCTTTCGTTTTCTTCATATTTCTTTTATTTCCCCTTTATCAAATATCATCCGCAAGAGTTCTGCGTTTTTTCCATATTCCGCTTAAGAAATATATCAGCGACGGAATAGCGTAGCCGTACGGAGCGAGCGCATAGCCGAGAACGAAGCCGAAAAATCCAAATCCGAAATAGATACCGAAAAGCCAGCTGAGACCGATTCGAAGCGCAACGCCGTCAAGGATGGAAAGCACCATACCAAATTTAACATTGCCGATTCCCTGAATAAATGCACCTGTACCGCGCATTATTGCAAAGGGTATAAACATCCATACAATCGCCTTTATGAAGGTTGTGGAAAGCGCGTGAACTTTTGTATCTTCCGAGAAGAGTTTGAAAAGTTCCTTGCCGAAGCAAAGGTATAAAGTGAGGAAAAATACAGTGAAAATCGCTGAATATACCCACGCCCAACGGACAACCTTCTGTGCGCGTTTTTCTTCCCTGGCGGCGATGTTCTGACCAATCATTGGAAGCGCCGCGTACTGAATACCCATAGAGATTTTGTTCATAATATCGTCGATTCTTACACCTACGCCGAAGGTAGCAGACTCAACAACGCCGATGTTATTTATCATTGCATTTACATAGAGCATTGAAACATTGATAAAGCCTGACTGAATTGCCATTGGTGTACCGAGGCTGAGAATCTTTTTAACATATTTGCCAACGGGCCTAAAGCTCGGAAGCTTAAAATCAAAGCCGAAATCTTCTTTATTCTTGTAGAGATAATAGAGCGAGAAGATAAATGACACTCCCTGACCGATGATTGTCGCCCAAGCGGCACCTGCAACGCCCCATCCCCAGAGCCCTGTAAAGAGATAGTCAAGGCCAAGATTTATAACGGATGCAATTGCGATGAAAAGGAGCGGTCTTTTAGAGTCGCCCATACCCCTCAAAATAGCTGATACGAGGTTGTAGCCCGCAGTAAAGGCCATACCAAGTCCGCAGATGAAAAGATAATCGTCAGACATCTTGTCCGCACCTGCGGGGATATTCATAATCTTTATCACAAGACCTTTTGACGCAATGATAACAACGGAGAAAATAAGACCAATTGCCAGGATTACCGTGAAAAGAGTACCGATAATGTTATTGGTTTCCTTTTTCTTTCCCGCGCCGATCGCCTGCGCGATAAGAACCTGCCCGCCGTTTGAAAAGCCGAGGCATATCATTGTCGCAAAGTTCAGTATAGAGCTTGACTGCGAAACGGCTGAAAGCCCCTCCGTACCTACATAGTGTCCGACGATAATCATATCAATCGTCGAATACAAAACCTGAAGTGCGTTTGAAAGCATAAAAGGTATCATAAGGAAAAACAGCTGTTTTGCTATACTTCCGCTTGTAAAATCTTTTGTCAGTTTATTCGTTTTCATTCGTAAATCAGTTCCTTAATTCAAATATAATAACTCAACATATATTATAATATATAATTTTAATATTTGCAACAATGTTTTGAGTTTTTTATTGAAAGTTAAAACAATATATAGTATAATTATATATTATTTACAAAGGAGCGTTACCTATGTCGCTTAAAATTGTTTGCGGTCGTGCAGGAAGCGGAAAAAGCACACATCTACTCAACGATATGATTGAAAACGAAAATGCGATTTATATCGTACCTGAGCAGTTTTCTTTTTCTGCCGAAAAGAAGATAATTGAAAAATTCGGCACAGCAGGTCTCGGTAATCCCGAGGTCCTTAGTTTCATGCGCCTTGCTGACAGAGTGTTCTCCAAATACGGCGCGCCTGAATTTGTATCCGACAATGCATCTTATGAGATGCTTGTAAGCTACTGCGCAAACTCCATTGCGCCCGAGAATCTTCGCCTTTTTGACGGACTTGTTAAAAAGAGCGAGCTTTCAAGCACGGCTTCAAATGTAATTACGACTTTTAAACGCTACCGCATTACTCCCGAAAAATTACGCTATGCAATTGATAAAACTGACGACGCACTCCTTAAAAAGAAGCTTTCTGACTCACTTGTTATATATGAGGAATATCTGCGCGAATTGTCGGAGGCGAAGGTGTCTGATTTATGCGACAAGCTCAGCATTCTTGCAGATATTTTTGCTGATGAAAGCTGTGATTTCTTATGCGATAAAAACATCTACATAGACCAGTTTTCCGATTTTGACCCGAGCGAATGCGAGTGCATAAAATGGATGCTGAAGCGTGCAAAAAGGGTGAGTGTCGCTCTTTGCACCGATGGAAGCGAGCAGTTTGAAACTGTAAATCGTACTTACAGGTCGCTTCTTCGCCTTGCGGATGAGGTTTCCTGCAAGGTTGATACTGAAATCAATCTTTCCGAGGCTATGCTCGGTGCGACGCCGATGCTTTCGCATCTTGAAAAAACATATTTTTCCGATATAACATCGCCCTTTGCAGGAAACGATGGCAGCATCAGCGTTTTTTGCGGGCAAAACAAATTCTCCGAAATTCACTTTGCCGCGCGTGAAATCGTTCATCTTGTCCGCGATAAAAAAATGCGCTATCGCGACATTTCAATCGTTGCGCGCGATATGGAGCAGTACAAGGGCATTATTGAGAGGGTTTTCCCGTTCTACGAAATCCCCGTTTTCCTTGATAGGAAAATATCACTTTCAAGCCACAGCGCCGCGATGTTTATAACAAGCATCCTTGATATTGCGCTTGGCGGTTTTACATATGAAAACATATTCAGCTATATAAAGAGTCCGTTCTCACCCATTTCACGCGAGGATGCGGACGAGCTTGAAAACTACTGTCTGATAGCGGGTGTAAGGCAGTATTCGTGGAGCAAACCTTTTTCTATAAAAGCAGGTGCTTACAACAGCGAAAATGGTATGCGTGCCGACGGGTTTACTCCTGAAAAAATGGAGAAAATAAATTTGCTCCGCGAAAAGGTTTATAATCCTTTAAACGCGTTTATCACGAAGATGCGCCGTAAGGCAACAGTATGCGAATTGTGTACATATCTTTTCGATTTTCTCGGAGAAGTCAAGCTTGAAGGAAGCATCAAATCGCATGTAAGAATGCTTGAGGATGCAGGCGAAAATTTATATGCGCTCCAGACAATGCAGGTTTACAATATTCTTATCGAGATTTTCAACGATATCTGCGCTGTACTCGGAGATAAAGAGCTTACCTTGCACGAATTTTACACGACAGTTTTAAGAGGACTTGAATCAGTCGAAATCGGTACAATTCCAAGCTCATCCGACTGTGTTACTATCGGTAGTATCGACAGAATAAAAGGTCACGGAGCAAAAGTTGTTTTCCTGATTGGTGTAAACAGCGGTGTTTTCCCTGCTTCACCATCGGAGAACGGGCTTTTCAGCGATGACGATAAAAACGCCCTGACCGAAATGGGGATTGAGATGCCTCCGAGCCTTCTTCATATGGCGCAGAGCGAAAATCTTTTGGTTTACGACGCAATTACCTGTGCGGGCGAAAAGCTTGTCATAAGCTATGCTATGGCGGACAGTTCTTCAAACGCAATGATGCCGAGCGAACTTGCCGAGCGTGTTATTTCACTATTTCCCGATATTTCATTCACGGATGATATTACTTCCGCACCTGACGGAATTTCCACAATCACATCGAAAAAAGCAGTTTTTGATGTGTTGTGCTCAAAACTGCGCGAATATGTAAACGAGGGCACTCCCCTTTCCCGCGAAATGAGTGCGGCGGCATATTATTTCAGTCGTGATGAAGTCTATGCGCCTCTTCTCGAAGAAGCTATCCGTATGACAAAGTTCACGAACGCTTCAAGCAAAATTTATCCCGACCTTATTGAAAAGGCTATCGGAAACGAAATGAAGACGAGCATTACTCGTCTTGAAACATACAACAAGTGTCCTTTCTCGTACTTTGCAAAGTATGTGCTTAAGCTTGAGCCGAAAAAGACTTTCGAGGTTCAGGTATCTGACAGCGGTTCATTCCTTCACGATTTCCTTGATATTTTTTCAAACTTTGTGGTAAATAGCACGGATGAAGACGGAAATCCGCGCACATGGAAGTCAATTGACGATGAATTCATAAAGAAGCACACTCCCGTAATACTTAAAGAGGTGCTTGCAGGAGTTAATGCGCATATGCTTGAAACTCCCAGAATAAAAGCACTTTTCGACAGGCTTTGCCAAAGTGCGATGAAGTCAGTTTTTGCGGTAAGAAATCATATCGTAAAAAGCGACTTTATCCCAATGGGATACGAAATAAGTTTTGACGAGGACGGAACTTTCAAGCCGAGAAAGATTACGCTTCCTGACGGGCAAAAGGTTACTTTACGCGGAAGAATTGACCGTGCCGATGAATTCAGTGCTACTATGCCTGATGGTTCTATCGGTAAATTCGTGAGAATCGTGGACTATAAAAGCAGTGATAAGACCTTGTCATTGAACAATGTTTATCAGGGCGTTCAGCTTCAGCTTTTTGTGTATCTTTCCGCGCTTTGCGAAAACGGATACTCGCCTGCAGGAATACTTTACTGCAACCTTACCGACCCGATGGTTTCAGTTAAATCCGATGCCACCGAGGAAGAAATTCTTGCCCAGAAATCAAAAGCAAGACGAATGGACGGAATTATACTTTCCGAACATTCCATGCTCGACCACATGGGCGGAAGCGAAATTTTAAAAACAAAAAAGGCGGTTACTGCAAAAAACTTCAATTCGATGTTCCGCCATATCAACAAAGTTATTTCAAAAACCGCGCAGGACATTTTCGGGGGAAGCTTCCCCATCCGTTGCAGCGACGATGCTTGCACCTGGTGCGATTACAATCAGTTATGCCGATTTGACGCGTCATTTGCTGGTTGCACAACGCTATCTTCTCCTGCCCTTTCCGATGAGGAAATCTGGGAAATTCTTGAAAAGGAGGCGGCTGAAAATGGAATGGACAATTGATCAGAAAAAATGTATATATGCAAGGCCTTCCGAAATTGTTGTAAGTGCCGCTGCAGGTAGCGGTAAGACGCAGGTTCTTACAACAAGAATTATTGAAAGAATAAAGAACATTTCCTCTCCTGTTTCCGTAGAAAAACTGCTTGTGGTAACATTTACAAAGGCAGCCGCCGCTGAAATGAGAGAGCGTATCGGAAAAGCCCTGAAAAAAGCAATAAATGAAAGCACGGATAAGGATGTCCGCAAGCATCTTAAAGGACAGCTTGCGCTCTTGGGCAGTGCGCAAATTTGTACAATCGACTCTTTTTGCTATGACATTGTAAAGCAAAACTTTTTCAAAGTTAATTTGCCGTCGGATATTTCTATCGGCGAAGCAGGTGAACTGTCGCTTCTTAAGCTTTCCGCACTTGAAGAAACTGTCAACGCGCTCTATTGCGCACTTGAAAAATCAAAGGGCAATCCCTTGACCGAGGAAAACGAAGCTCTTGCTCTTATTGCTGAAAACGCGTTTCCCGACAAGGATGAATTCGAATTTATTTTAAAGGGATTTGAGGCTCTTACAAACGCCTGCTCATATGAAAAGCGCGACAGCGAATTTTCCGAAAACATAAAGCACGGCGGAGATTATACTACAATGATTTCCGAGCTTTACAAAAAAGCGCAGTCCGCCGCATACCCCGAAAGTTGGCTCCGCGAGGTCGCCGACATGTACGACAACGCTACTCCCTACCGCGACACTTTTGTTTACAAATACGCTTGCGATATGTGCAAAATCACGCTGAAAAACACGGGCGATGCTATAAAATCGCTTGCTGAAGTTTGTGATGCCAACAACATTGGCTATGCTGATTTTTTGCATAACGAGGCCGAAACTTTTTACGAATTTGCACGCTGTAAGGATTATAAAGAGCTTTATGAATACTACCAGACTGCAAATCTTTTCCCGTCGCTTCCCACCAAGAAGACGGAGTGCGACAAAGAGCTTAAAGAACAAATAAAAGATATACGAGGAAAATTCCGCGAAAAGCTGAAGAAAAATCTTCTTCCGCGTTATCTCGGTTTTTCACTTGAAGAATGTGAAGCGCTCCGCGATAGTCTTTATCCGCAGATAAAGGCCCTTTGCAGTGCTGCAATTCTTCTTGGTAAAATTTATTACGAGAAAATGACCGAGCGTAGAATTATTGATTTTTCTACCTGCGAGCATCTTGCGCTTGAAATTATCTCGGAGGACGGAAAATCGCTCAGTGATACGGGGCAGGCTCTCAAAAATAAATACGACGAAATTTACATAGACGAATTTCAGGATTCAAATGACCTGCAGGATATGTTATTCTCGCTCATTTCAAGCGGGCGCAGTTTTATGGTTGGCGATGTCAAGCAGAGCATTTACGGTTTCCGTAACGCCGACCCGTCAATCTTTATGAAAAAGTGCGAGGAGTCGCTCTTTGATGAAGACTCCAAGAAAAGAAAGATATTCCTTTCCAAAAACTTCAGAAGCGCCAAAAGTGTAATAGATGGCGTTAACGGCGTTTTTGATGTTGTGATGACGCTTCCCTCAAGCGGTGTCGATTACAAGGCTGAACAAAGGCTTGATTTCGGAACGGGCTTTATGCCTGTAAGTGTTGAGGGCGAAAAGTGCGATATTATCATAATCGAAGACGAGAGAAAAATTGACGAACGAAGATATAGCGAAGCAAGTTATATTGCAAAAAAAATAAAAGAAATCGTAAAATCAAAAAGGCTTGTCTGGGATAAAGAAGCAGGCGCGCAACGAGAGGTCAGATACAGCGATATAGCAGTCCTTTCCCGAAGCGTAAAGAATTCTTCCGATTTCTTTGAAAACGCATTCGCACTCGAAGGAGTTCCCTGCTGTGTCGATGGAAACAGCGACCTTTACGAAACTGTTGAGGTTGGTCAGGTACTTGAAATTCTGCGCCTGATAGATAATGCACAAAGTGATATTTCCCTTGCGTGTGCACTCCGCAGTCCTATGTTTATGTTTGATGAAAACGAGCTTTTAAAAATAAAGCTTGCCTCGGA
>JAZRFX010000271.1:0-3407 GCA_045643845.1 Clostridia bacterium
GGGGGAAGATTGTTTTGAAATACTTGTCCCTGGTGCAGAAGTCAAAGAAGCTCTTGATATTATTATAACTGAATAAAAAAATACTCCGCTGTGCGGAGTATTTTTTTTATATACTTGAAAACCCAAATTATCTTTGATATAATTGGAATAAAGAAGGTGAATCAATGAATATTATATTAGTTGGTTGCGGAAAAACAGGACAAAAAATAGCAGAAAAATTATCCCAGGAAAAAGAACATAATATAACTGTGGTAGACATAAGAAAAGCCATTGTAAACGAACTTGTAAATAAATTTGATGTTATGGGTGTTGTTGGCGATTGTATCAATGCCGATGTCCTTGCGGAAGCAGGAGTAAAAGACGCCGATATCCTTATCGCTGCGACGGGAAGCGATGAAATGAACTTCACAACCTGTCTGCTTGCGAAAAAAATGGGGAATTGTCAGACTATATCAAGAGTAAGACGACCTGAATATTCAAAAACAATTGGTTTGTTCAAGGATGATATCGGACTTGCGCTTGTTATCAATTCAGACATTGCGGCAGCAAGGGAAATCGCAAGAGTTATTAAGTTCCCGACAGCGATACAAATAGATACTTTTGCTAAAGGGCGAGTTGAAATACTTAAGTTCAAGGTTAATGAAGACTCAATTCTTTCAGGCCTTAAGCTTATGGAAATGAGACAAAAGCTTAATTGTGATGTGCTTGTATGTGGTGTTGAAAGAGGAGAAGAAATATACATTCCCGACGGTAACTTTGAGTTTATGCAGGGCGACCTTGTAAGCATCGTGGCATCAAACAATAACAGTTTCGAGTTTTTCAAGAAAATTGGTATTAAATCATCACGAATTAAAAATTCTATCATCATAGGCGGGGGAGTGACAGGTTACTACCTTGCTGAAATGCTCCTTCAGGCAGGTATTGATGTTAAAATCATAGAACAAAAGATAGAAAAGTGTGAAGAACTTTCTATAAAGCTTCCTAAGGCCACAATAATAAACGGAGATGGAACCAATAACGAGCTTCTTATTGAAGAAGGAATAGAAAGTGCGGATTCCGTCATTGCCCTTACAAATATTGACGAAGAAAATATAATCCTCTCTCTTTTTGCAAGAAGCAAAACAGAGGGGAAGATCGTTACCAAGATAAATCATGTTAATTATGATGAACTGATAAGAAAGCTTGACCTTGATACGATCATATATCCCAAAACGCTTACTGCTGAAGATGTACTTCGTTTTGTAAGAGCTAAAAATAATTCAATAACAAGTAATAATATCGAAACAATGCATTACATCCTTGGCGGCAAGGCGGAAGCTCTTGAGTTTCATATAAAAGAAAACTCCGAGGTTGTAGGGAAGCCTCTCTATAAGCTTAACATAAAAAAGAACAACCTCATTGCCTGCATAAATCGTAACGGTCGTATAATAATTCCCAATGGACAAGATTCAATCAATGTAGGAGATAATGTAATTGTTGTCACAACATTTGGCGGACTTAAGGATATCAACGATATTTTGGAAGGTTAATTTTTATGGATTTAAAACGAATTTTTCATACGCTGGGCGTTGTTTTGTGTTTTGAGGCTGTGCTTTTAATTGCACCCTTAATCTGCGCAATTATATATGGTGAAGCAGCGGTTTACGGATTCTTAAAGGCTATTCTTTTATGTTTGTTGCTTGGTGTTCCGCTACATTTCTTTAAATCAAAAAGGGAAGAAATGTACCCGAAAGAAGGATTTGCGATTGTTGCATTGAGCTGGATTGCTATGAGTATCTTTGGCGCACTGCCCTTTGTTTTTTCGGGATGCATTCCTAACTTTATACACGCGTTCTTTGAGGCTGCGTCGGGATTTACCACAACAGGTGCGTCAATACTGTCGGATGTTGAGTCGGTTCCCAAGTCAATCAATTTCTGGAGATGTTTTTCTCATTGGATAGGGGGCATGGGCGTTCTTGTGTTCCTGATGGCAATACTTTCTTTGTCAGGAGGAAGCAACCTGCATCTTATGAGAGCTGAAAGTACAGGCCCCGCTGTAAATAAACTTGTACCCAAAGTAAAATCAAGCGCAAAGATACTGTACGGAATCTATATCGGAATGAGTGCGTTGCTTTTTATTTTGCTTCTTGCGGGAGGAATGTCGTTTTTTGAAGCTATCACGCACACATTCGGAACCGCAGGCACTGGTGGTTTTGGAATTAAAAATGCAAGTATAGGCGGATATTCTCCGTATATTCAGGTTGTTATAACCATATTTATGGCTCTTTTTGGGATAGATTTCTCCGTGTACTATCTGATGTTGCTCGGTAAATTCAAGCTTATGCTTAAATCCGAAGAGGTAAGAACATACTTAGGAATTATTCTTGTGGCAACGCTTGTGATATGCATCAATTGTGTAAGCATATTTGAAAATATATGGGTTTCGCTCAGACACAGCGCTTTTCAGGTGGCTTCTATAATTACGACGACAGGATTTTCAACCGCGGATTTTGATAAATTCCCCGAGCTTTCAAAATCAATTCTTGTACTGCTTATGTTCATAGGTGCTTGTGCTGGAAGTACAGGCGGCGGTATAAAGGTTTCGAGGATTCTTATTTACCTTAAAAGCATAAAAAAAGAAGTTTCGATTGCAGCGCATCCCAAACTTACAAAAAGAATTCAAATGAGTGGCAGAGTGGTTGAGCATGAAACCGTGCGAAGTGTAAATGTTTTTATGGCATCATATATCGCTATATTTGTGCTTTCGCTTCTTGCAATCAGCCTTGATAATCTTGATTTTACTACTAATTTTACAGCGGTAGCTGCAACTCTTAATAATATAGGTCCTGGTCTTGCGAAAGTAGGACCAACATCAAACTTTTCAGTCTATTCCGATTTTTCGATTTTGATACTCGCTTTCGATATGCTTATCGGAAGGCTTGAAATATTCCCAATGTTAATACTTTTTTCTCCGTATACATGGAAAAAATAAGGTAAGAACAACAGTTCTTACCTTATTTTTTTGTTAAATCGATTTCTCTTATTTTTTTACGGACTGATAAAAGTCGGGAAGGGGATACGGAAAGTTCATCAACACCCATTTTTAAAAAGGATTCGGTTAGCGTTACATCAGCCGCTAATTCTCCGCAAATACCAACCCAAACGCCTTCCTTGTGCGCGTTTTTTACAGTTAACTCAATCATTCGCATAACTGCTTTGTGATATGGGTTGAAAAACTCGTCCAGATCTTCGTTTTGCCTGTCTATCGCCATAGTGTATTGTGAAAGATCGTTGGTTCCTATACTGAAGAAATCTACTTCTTTTGCTAGCTCATCAGATATCATTACGGCGGCGGGCGTTTCTATCATTATACCCATTTCGGGAATTCTATAATTGATGTTCTGGCTTTCAAGCTCCGCAGCCGTCTG
>JAZRFX010000272.1:0-9133 GCA_045643845.1 Clostridia bacterium
AGGTTCGTATTCCTTTTTGATAGCAAGGTATATCAGAAGTATACCTACTGCGTACATAACGAGCTGCTGCCATGTTACAGCCGTAATTCCTTCATACAAAAATTTTAAATCCATAATGCACCTCTATAATTTTTAATTTAAATTATTTTCTCTTTAGTTTTCGCCCTTCTGTGAACCGACGGGGCTTACGATACTGTAACCGACATTTACAAGGTGGTCGGCAACTCTTTCAAGTCCGCCTACAGTTGATGAATAATAGGGGCTTACCTCAACAGAGCAGTTACCTTCAGCAAGGCGGGTAAAGTGACCTGCAATAAGGTTTTTCTTCATTTCGTCCACGCCTTCTTCGAGGTTTGTCAGTTCGGGAAGCTTTTCCTTATTTAAAGTTTCGAAAGCCGCCATTGAGATTTCAAACATCTTTCTTACACTTTCACGCATAGACATAATTCCTTCGCGTGCCTGGTCGGAGAAAGCTATGCTCTTGTCTTTCATTTCAATTCCGATTTCGTGGAAGTTTTCAGCGTGGTCACCGATACGCTCAAGGTCGTTTAAAACATGGAAATATGAACCGATAACCTTTTCCTCGCTCGCTGTAGCTTCCGCTGATAATTTAATGAGGAACTCGGTAAGTGCGCTGTTTGTAAAGTCAATAATTGCTTCATTCTTGACTATTTTTTCGCTGTTTTCCAAAGAGCCTTCGTCCATTGACGCAAAGCAGAGGCGCATATTTTCCTCTACAAGCTCCATCATATAGCTGATTTCTTTTTTAACCATTGCGAGAGCAACATAAGGCGTCTTAACAAGTCTTTCATCGACATATTTAAGAGACATTTTTTCTTCATCGTCAGTCTTTTCCCTGATAACGCTGCAGGAATAATCAACAAGCTGTTTAACAAAAGGAAGAAGGAACAATGTAGTTGTCACATTGAATATAACATGGAAAAGAGAAACGCGCATTTGAAGTGACATTGCGTCTTCCCCCGGGAATGCTGATATCAGAAGATTTATTACGGGGTTTTTGAAAATCCATATAACAGCCGCGAATAATACCGAGCCGATTACATTGAATGTAAAGTGGATAAGTGCAACTCGTTTTGAGTTTGCGCTTGCGCCGACTGATGCCAAAAGCGCAGTCACACAAGTACCGATATTTGCACCGAGCACGATGAAGAGTGCAAGGTCAAGCGGAAGCACGCCTGCACCAACCATTGTGATAACTACACCCGTAGAAGCTGAGGAGCTCTGAATAAGGGCTGTGAATATAGCTCCGATAAGTATAAGAAGAATTGGGAAATTAACCTTTGCGAAAATGCCTGTGAACATTTCTTCAACCAAAGCATTTCCGAAAGCTTGATCGCTGCTCATAATATTAAGGCCAACGAAGATAAGACCAAGACCGCTAAAAAGACTACCTGCAATTTTGACCTTTTCGCTCTTGGCAAAGCCCATCATTACGCCTGCAAAAGCGAGGAGGTACATTGCCATATCAAAGTAATCGTTTTTGAGAGCAACAAGCACACCTGTGATAGTTGTACCGATGTTTGCACCCATAATAATCGGTGTTGCCTGCATAAGTGTCATAACGCCTGCGTTTACAAGACCGATAACCATAACTGATGTTGCAGAGGAAGACTGAATAATAGCAGTTACACCTGCACCGATTCCTACGCCTGAAAATCTATTGTTACTGATTTTTTCAAGCAAATTTTTCATTCCTGCGCCGGCACTTTTTTCAAGGGCGTCGCCCATGAAATTCATACCGACGATGAAAACGCCTACGCCTGCAAGAAGCCAGATAAGGCTCTGCAGAAGCTGCATAATTTCCTGTGATGTTAACATAAAAAAACTCCTTTTCTTAATAGCAAACAGGTTAGCGAAGACACCTATATGCCTTCGCTAACCCGTCCTTTTTAAATTCCATAAACCAACCAGATATAAATGTATGCGGGGACAAGCGCCGCAATTGTGAATGGGATGCCAATTTTAAAGAAATCGCTGTTTTTAACTGCATAGCCATTCTTTTTAAGTATGCCGATACCCGTTATATTTGCAGATGCACCAACGGGTGTAATATTACCGCCGAGTGTTGCTGCCGAAAGAAGCCCGAAGTAAAGTGGTGTTGCATCAATATTCATAGCAGTTGCAATTCCTGCGATGACAGGAATCATTGTAGCAACATAAGGAATATTGTCAATAAACGCTGAAATGATTACAGACGCAACAACGATAACTGTGTAAAGAAGGAATATATTCCCTCCACCAACCTTTGCAAGAAGGTTTGCAAGTGCGTCAATAACGCCCCTTGCCTCAATACCGCCAATCATAACGAATATTCCGACAAGGATGCCGAGTGTCTGAAAATCAATTTCCTTAAGCGCGGGCACAACAGATTTAAGCGATTTTGTCTTAATAACTGTGTAAATAAGACCGATTACAAGAAGAATGCAGCAAATCAGTCCGTTTGTGATTGCGGGCTTATTGGGAACAAATGATGCCGCTATAAGGAATACAAGAACCAAAGCGAGAAGCACAGTCGGAACATAATCTGTTACCTTTGCGCGCTCGCCCTCTTTCTGAATGGGTGCATTTTCTTTTCTGAAAATGTAAAGGACAATAAGTGCAGAAAGAACTGCGCCAAGCTCAACTGCGAAGAATATACTTGGCTTACCCTTGTACCAGAAGAAATCAAGGAAGCTCATATCAAGTGCAGAGCCGAGCATAATTGCAGTAGTATCGCCAACAAGTGTTGCCGCACCCTGAAGGTTTGATGAAACTGCGATGGCAATGATAAAAGGAACGGGGTTTGTCTTAAGCTTCTTACAAATAGCAAGAGCGATAGGCGCAACCATAAGAACGGTGGCAACATTATCAACAAATGCTGAAATCACGCCTGCAAAAAGCGAAAGTGCAACTGCCGCCCATTTTACATTGGGGACCTTTTCCATCATCATATCGGCAAGCATCGCGGGCATCTTGCTCTCGGTAAAGAGAGAAACAAGTCCCATCGTGCCGATAATCATCAAAAGCACGTTAAAATCAATCGAAGGGAGTAACTGCGAAACGGGAAGCATACCTGATGCAACAAATATCACGCCTGAAGCAAGTGCGATATATGTCCTATATTTTCCAAAAGCAAGTATGAATATGTAGGTGATTGCAAAAAGTATAATTGCAGGTATCATTTAGCATTCTCCTTTTTCTTTTTTGGGAAAAGCCGAAACTTTCCTATTTATAATATAGCACAAAACTTTTTTCAAAGTCAATCCGTTTCAGAAAAATTTTTCCAAAGAAAAAACGGAGGCATAGCCTCCGTTTTAAATTACTTATTTTTAAGATATTTTGCTACTTCTTCAGCAACAAGTCTTGTGATTGCTTCAAGATCGGGAGTCTGGGATGCAGCACCGCCCATACCTGCCTTGCCATCGCTACTGAAGAGCTTCATTTTCTGAAGTGTTGCCTGCTTTACAGCCTCAACTGCAGCAGGGATAAGGTCGATAAGACCTTTTTCCATACTCTGGAACTTTTTGAATTCAGCTTCAACTGCTGCAACATTGATATCAGTGAAGATATTAACCTTGCTGATACCGTCGTGAATTGCCTGCTTGAAATCGTTATCTGTAAGACCGCTGCCACCGTGAAGAACGAGCGGAACATCAACTGTTTTTGCAATAGTGCGGATTCTCTCAAAGTCAAGTTTGGGAGGAAGCTTATATGCGCCGTGTGCGTTACCTACTGCAATTGCAAGTGCGTCTACGCCTGTCTTTTCAACGAAATCCTTTGCAAGAGCGGGATCTGTGAAATATTTTGAAGGATCTTCAAGGTGTGAGCTTCCTTCTGCGCTACCTTCGTTATCGCCTACATGACCAAGCTCGCCTTCGATTGTTGCGCCGTAGGAATGTGCAATATCAGCCATTTCCTTAACCTTGCGAACATTTTCTTCATAAGAGTCTGTTGAGCAGTCGTACATGATTGATGAGAAACCAAGCTCAAGAGCCTTGATACAAGTATCATATGTAAGACCGTGGTCAAGATGCACAACAACGGGAACTGATGCCTTTTTAGCCATAGGAAGAAGATAGTATGAAACTTCTTCAAGGGGACCATAGGGAAGCAAAACTTCCGCAGTACCCATAATAACGGGGGAACGGCTTGACTCAGCGGCGTTGATGATACCGCGGGCAAGTTCAAGATTAACGGCGTTAAAAAGACCGACTGCGTATTTATTCGCTTTTGCAGGTCTTAAAACCTCATTCATATTAACTAACATTGTGTAGCCTCCTCATTTTTCGTATATATCTTATGCCATAAGGCATCAATTTTCAAAGTCGGGTGGGAAGCACCGCAAACGCGATGCTTCCCTGAAAGTCAATTACTTTAATGTGGGGAGAATCTTTTCCACATCGCCATGGGGTCTGGGGATTACATGTGTTGCGATAAGTTCGCCAAGACGACCTGCAGATGTGCTGCCTGCTTCAACTGCTGACTTAACTGCACCTACATCGCCGCGTACCATAACACTTACAAGACCGCTACCGATTTTTTCAGTACCGATAAGTGTTACATTTGCAGCCTTTACCATTGCATCTGCTGCTTCGATTGCTGCAACAAGACCTCTTGTTTCAATCATGCCCAATGCTTCCTGTGCCATTTTTGTTTCCTCCTTAATTATTTATTAAGATATTCAATCAATTCATTTACACCATAGCCCGTGTGGGAGTCAATCCTGAAAACCTCTTTACATCCGCTGATGCGAAGCCAGTTTTCAGCGCGGTCGGGGTTTGCCTCCTCCTGTTCGCACTTGGTTACAATTCCTATAACCTCGCGGTTTACCATACTTGTAATGCAGGGCGGAAAGAGCGAATACGGCTCCGTCGCGCTGATTAAAAGTCCGATTATATCCGCCTCGTACGAATAGAGTGCAAGCGCCCTGCCGAGATGATGAGTCTGCGCATACTCCCCTGGGGTATCTATAAGATTATTTTCAAATTTTATGTACTGGGTTTTGTCATAGCTTATTTTCTCGCCGCGAAGAACCTGGGTAAGCGTTGTTTTCCCACTTTCGCTTCTACCCATTAAAATCAAATTCTTCATTATGTTTTGGTTATAGGGCAAACGGTAAATTTCAGCGTGTCACGACAATAGTCAACAAGTGCCGTAAGTGCCGCGGAAACCTCGGAAACAGTTCCCGTCACGATAAGCGTACCGCTGAAGCGGTCAACAAAGCCGAGCTCCACGCCCGATGCCTTCGTCGCAATATCGCCTGCAATAATCGCAGTTTCCGCAGGGGACATCGTTACGATACCGATGGCTGTTTTTGAATAATCAATCGCAGGATCAAGACCGAGTTTTCTATAAAGAATATCGTCGGGATTTGCGATAATATGTGCAAGGGTAATCTGTTTACCAGGAACGAGTTCCTGCACTATTCTCATTTTATCCTGCATTGAAAGATTTTCAAACACGCCCTATCCTCCCATCTCTGAATACTGAAAAGCTTACACTTTTCCCCAGTATGCTTTTTATATCTTATATTATTATATGGTAAAAGTCAAGGTTTTTCAAAGAAAAAATAACAAAAACACACATTTTTTAACTAAATTCCCTCATAAATACAAGTGGTTTTGTTGGTTTTTGTGTTTTTGTGTGTATTTTAGTGCAAAAACGCCTCCATTATTCAAAATGGAGGCGTTTTCATCAGTTCAATTCGCTAAAATCTTTTTCGGGGAAAAGTTCCTTTAATTCGTCTATTGAAATTGTAGTGATGACAGAATAGTTTTTATTCACATCGTCGTAAACATTGTATACGACATATCTGTCTTTTTCTTTTACATATTCTCGCTTTTTATTGTTGCAAAAATCAACTATTCTTTTAACATCCTCGCCACTTTCAAATTTTATGAAAGTTTCTTTTATCTCGGTATCATCTGTACGACGCATTCCTCTTACGTCGTAAAAAGGTGTACTCTTTCCACGTGCTATGTACATCGCACCGTCCGGGTTTTTATATTCTAAACTCTCCCAGTACCCGTTGTCGCGAAGCCAGTTTATTGTGTTTGTGTAATTTGGATTTATTGAGCAATAGATAGTTCTCATACCATCATCTGTTTTTTCACTTATATACATTTCTTCAGGAAGTACCACCACATCTTCTGGCGGAGGGTAGTATTTGATGGTTATTCCTATTTCATTACTTCCCGAATATATTTCGTTGTAGCTGAGCTCCTTAACATCCTTTTTGAGGCAGGTCATAAACTCCTCAAGTTTTTCATCATCGTATATAGTGTTTTCACTGTCTTCGCGTTCGTTGTCGCGGTAGATATATATCCCGAATATCTCATCCATTGGATTAAATACCTTCTCCTGCATCATTTTATACTCTTCAGATTCATAGAGCTTGTTCATTATCTCATGCAGAGCGTCCTCGTCAACGGAATAAACACGGTGTACTTCCTTTCCGTTTTCAAGAGTGTATTCAATATGTATTCTTGTTGAGTATACGTTTTCAGAAACGGTTTTTACTTCTCCGAGAAGTTCTTTGTGTATCATTATTGCCTTTGCTATGACCTCTTCACTTTCACTCAGCGGTTTTTCCGCACCGTAATATTCATACACAGCCACTGATTTTACATCCGCGTTTTCAGGGACATAGGTTTCAAAACCAAAGAAACTTGTATATGCAAATATACATATCATCGCTACAAACGCAACTGAAAAGCCAAGATATCCCTTGTAGGAGCGCCATACACGCAAACTCTTTTTAAGAAGCATTTCGCTTCCGAAATATATAATCGCGCTTACTGCAAATACCGTAACCCAAAGCGAAGCGGGGTTTTCGTAGTTGGCATACGATGTGATTGAAAATGTGCTTATCGCACCTATAAAGGTCACAAGATACTTGAAAATGGGATTAAGGCATTTAAAGCCTGCAACATCCTCGGCAGTTTCCATTCTGCGTTTTTTATAAAGGAAGCCTGCAATCACGTAGAGAACGACTGCAATCATAAAGAAAAGTACCATATCATTGATAAAACCGGTTATCTCTTCCTTCTCGGCATATCCCCACCTTGACATAATAGTCGGAATTTTTGTTATAAAGGATTTTTCAAAAACCTTCTCGATTAAATCTCCATCCCCCGCAAATCCGTAAAGGAAAAGATCGCAAACCGCGGTAAATGTCGCCGCTATGATAAGTGCTATGGTGTGAAAAAGAATATTAAGTCCTATCGATGCAAAGCTGTTACCCGTTATTACCGATACAAAGCACACAGCAGAAAACATTACAAACAGGGAGAACAGGTTCAGTATCATCCACACTACACAGTCCCATACGGAAAAGTGAAGCGAAAATGTGGTAACTGACATTATTGCAAGAATTATGGTATTGAGCATTACGGGAACTGCCATAAGTGTAAGCGCAGCAAGTACCGAGGAAATAAAGTTTGCCTCTCTCCTGACAGGCATACTATGTACAAAAATACTTGTTTTCTTCGAATGGATAAAACGGAAAACAAGAAGTCCGACAATAGCAGGTACCATTATGCTCATAAGCCAGGGCAACACCATATAATCTGATGAAAAAATGGTTGAATATGCATTGTATGACCAATAATTATTAACACTGTTTGGGTCTTCGTTCAGGAGAATCGTCATCCCCGTTGAAAGGAAAAGCATTGCAAAATAAAGAACGCTTCCCCAAAGGAATCTCCTGATTGTAGCTTTATATATTCCTTTATTAAACAATGATATTTTTGAAGTCATATCCCAAACCTCCTAACTCATATATGAATACTTCCTCCAGAGTGAGGCTGATTCTTTCACAAAGCACGGGTGATATTACGCGAAGCATCTCCTGAGTCTTTTCCGCTTCTCCGCGCATAATCACACTGTAGACTGAACCTGTTCTTGAAATGTGAAGAATATCTTTGTTTTCCGAGAGTTTATCCGCCACCTTCTCATCAAGTATAAGCTGATATTTGTGAACACTGCCCTTGAGGTCGTCAAGGGGTTTTTCCACTATCATTTTCCCCTGATGAATAATTCCTACCCAATCACATATATCCTCAAGTTCACGAAGATTGTGCGAAGAAACGAGTACCGTCATTTCGCGGTCTGTAACGTCGGCAATCACAAGGCTTAAAACCTGTTTTCTCATAACGGGGTCAAGTCCGTCAAGAGGTTCGTCAAGGATTAAAACCTCCGGCATCGCAGAAAGCGACAGCCAGAATGCTACCTGTTTTTTCATACCTTTTGAAAGTTTTCTGATTTGTCTTTTTTCGTCAATTCTGAAGATTTCCTTTATTGCTTCATAACGTTGGGTAGAAAAATCAGGATAAATATCACGGTAAAAATGCATCATCTGTTTTATCGTATATGTAGAAAAGTAGAACCAGTCGTCCGCAATACTTAAAACCTTTTCCTTTATTTTTTCATTTTCATAGACGCGTTCGTCGCCTATAGTTATTTCTCCACTATCTGGGCGCATCACCCCGTTTATATGATTTATTATAGTAGTCTTTCCTGCTCCGTTAGGGCCTACAAGACCGTATATAGTGCCCTTTTTCACATTCAGCGAAAAATCATCAAGCACTTTAAATTCATCAAAATACTTCGTAACGCTCTTTACCTGAATCATTACTTTTCCTCCTTTTCTGAATATATTTTGTCCAGAAGTTCCTGTATAGAGGCTTTCCCCTCTCCAAGATACATCAGTTCCTGCATAGTTTTTCCGAGTGTTTCATAAAGTTCTTGTGTTCCCAGTGCCTTTCGCACATCCTTTGCAGCTGAAACAAAGTTTCCTTTCCCCTTGACGCTGTATATATACCCGTCTGTTTCAAGTTCTTTGTACGCCTTTTGCACGGTGTTGGGATTTACCGTAAGACTTATCGAAAGTTCACGCACGGAAGGAAGCTGTTCGTCGGTTTTTAAAACCCCTTTTACAATAAGGTTGCGAAAGCTGTCCTTAATCTGCTCATGGACACTTCTCCCGTCACGGTAGTCTATATTTATCATCTTTTCACCTCCGTCGCGCTAACTGTATTATGTGTTCTAATACAGTTAGTATAACACTTCATTTTTATCTTGTCAATATATAAAAATAATTTTTCAAGATGTTGACAAATCAACAAGTTTTTGT
>JAZRFX010000273.1:0-4703 GCA_045643845.1 Clostridia bacterium
GCAATCTGACCTGATTCCCAGTCATCCCAGTAGATACCCTGTACCTTATATCTTGCTTCGAAGATAGGAGCAAAGTCATGGAGATAGTTGTACTGGATTACTGTACCTGCTTCACGAAGCTGTCTTCCTGCGTAGATAACACCCATGTCGGCAGAGTCGTGTGTAAGAGAGTACATTTCGTTATACTGGATAAGGTTGTCAACACCGCCGAATGTCAAACCCTGACCATTGGGCTGACCGTGGATGATACAGTGTTCAACTGTATCGCCGATTGTCTTATTTACTGAACCACGACCGAGGATGACACCAACCTTGGACTGCATCCAACGACCGAGAGCCCATCTGTAGAAGTGACAGTTTGAAACCTTATTATTACCGGGAGTAAGTGTTTCGATATCACCGCCGCCCATAAGTTCAACGCCTACAGTATTGAGGTCGTAGAATGTACAAGCTTCAATCAAAGTGTTCTTTGAACCGCTTGTTGAGATACCTCTGTGGAGGTTGTTGAAGGTTGCGTTACGAACTGTGATATGGTCTGAATTAAGGATGTACATACCATAGTTTGCTACGCCGCCGTCAATATTGATTCCGTCGAATATGATATGTGAAGCACCATCAAGCTTGATGTAGTGCTTTGAGTATGTAGAAACTTCAAGAGTATCTGTAGCCTTAAGCTTGTAAGGAGGATACCAGTAAAGAAGCTGATTCTTGTAGTCTACGAAATATTCGCCGGGAGAATCGATTTCTTCGAGAAGGTTTTCGATATGCCATCTGTGACCGGGCTTAACGCCGTAGATGGATTTTGAAGCAAGGTAGATAGTCTTGTTCTGGAGGTTTACACCACCGAAGGGAACAAAGTCCATTGCGTATTCAGAGCCGAGGTAACCACGGATGAGCGCCTGGTCTGCTTTTGTCCATCTTTCAGGACGGAGGTTGTTATACTTCCATTCTCCCTTTTCGCCCTTTGTACCAGAGGACTGAAGCTCGCCTGTCTTTACAACAGTTTCGATTGTCTGGAGTCCAACATTGGGCCACTTTGCAACTTCCTGCATCTTGCCATTAAGAAGAATGTAAGGATACATAGGAGGCTGCTGGGGGTTTGTTGCTCTGCCTGCAACATGGAACATGTTCATATCAAGGCCGTATCCTTCAAGTGAAAGAACGCCAACCTTGTCACGAGCTTCGGAAGGAAGTCTGTTAAGAATTTCCTTGTCTGAAATGGGCTTGTATGCCATATGGTCAAGCTTTACAGCACTGGAAACTCGAACGGGACCATCGCCTGCTGCGCGGTAGATTACAGGGTACTTTTCGTTACCTGAATCTTCGTTTGTGAATGTAAGAGCAAGTTCCTGAGGATAAGTACCTGCATGAACGATAACTTCAGCAGTTTTCTTTCTGTGGTCCTTGCTGCGGAGGTATTCCTTCGCATTTTCGATTGTTTTGAATGGTTTTGCTTCGCTACCATCTCCTGCGAATCTTGCGTTAGCGTCTACATGAACAATAATCTTGTCCTCGGCGCCTTCAGCAAGTGCAGAAAGAGGAAGGATTGAAACCATCATACACACTGCCATAAGCAGTGAAAGAATTCTTGATTTTTTCATTTATTTCTCTCCTCTTTTAGAAGCGTTTTTACGCTTCGGGGAACAAAATGTTTGTGTTTTCTTCCTAATATATTGAAGTGATTTCCCTGTCGGCACCGCGTGGGTGCCGACAAGGTTATTTATTATTTTTTAAGAATTTCATCAAAGAAACTCAGAGGTATGATTTTCTTTGTGTTACCGAACACGAAGGTTCTTACATAGCATCCGTCTGCAAGAGCAGTTGAACTGAAGAACTCAAGAGTTCCTGTTTTCGCCTGCTTGGAAGGAACATTTGATGCTATGCCTACTCTCGCCTGCTGGAATTTTCCGTCGGCTGAGAAGAGAGCACCAAATACTATGTAATCCTGAGCTGATGCGGTTGTGTTGTAAACTGCATAGTTTACATCAAAGTCTTTTACATCCTTAAGAGATGTGAGCTTAGTTGTGCCGTCAGCTGAGTAAACCTGATTGTCAATAACTTTAAGTGACATACCCTCACCTACCTGGAATGTACCAGTGTTAGTTGAATTCCATGTCTTGCCCATACTTCTTGAAATGTTCTTTGCAGTAACCTTCCAATAGTATGTTCCGTCGGCAAGTGATGTTGTAGGCTGTACGAAGTTTGTCTTTACAGTTCCGCTTTCAACAATATTGGAGAATGCGGCGTCTGTTGAAATTACATATTCGTACTTATCGGCAAAGAGCGCCTTTTCCCAGGCGAGCGCCAAGCCTGTCTTTGAAACGAGTTCGCCGTTTGCGGGATACATAAGCTTGAAGCTCTGATCCGCTTCGGGAAGAGTTGTCTGAGGTCCTATCCAGTCCATATCGAAGTTTTCTTCGTTAGGAACATTTGAAAGAGCTGTCGATGTAATGGCAGACTTCTTTACACGATAGTCCTGATTTGCAGAATCTACGAAAATGTCTTCGTCAGTATCAACATTGCCAATAATCTGAGTTCCTACTTTGTAATAGGAAGTGTAGCTTTCATTATTAACACCTGTCGTACAGCCTACAGTAAGGTTTTCCTTGGCAAGTGCACTATGCGGGAACTTACGAGTAGTGTCGGTACCGGACTGAATAGAATTCTTCAGTGCCAGTATCTTGTCGTAATGCTCGTAATTCGAAGCCGGAAGCGAATAATTGCCAAAACCGAATTCTTTATACTGTGTACGGAAGGTTGATGCGCTACGACCTGAAAGTCTAATACCACTTCCGAAGTTTACAAATGTATTATTTGTAATTTCGTTATCAGCACCGATTGTTCTGATACCAAGAACCGCTGTTCTTGAGGGACCTACAATAATGTTTCTTGTTGCAGTCTGACCTGAAACGTAGTCATCCCAGTAGATACCCATATTTGAGTAGCGGACATTATCGATAATACCGATATCGTGAACATAGTTTTCAGTAACAGTGTTACCGTACTCGTTAAGCACACGACCTGAGTAAATAACGCCGGCGTCGTCAACCGAGTCGAGAAGGTTGTACATTTCATTACGCTCAATCTTCATACGAAGACCTCTGTAACGCATTGCTCCGAAGAAGTTGTTTGCATGAATGATATTATTTTTCATAGTATCATTTACTGACTTCTTGCCGTTATCTGCTCTACCGAATACTACGCCCTGTGTGACGCTGCTGCCGAATGTCGGGTTCATACCGAATTCATAAATGTGATTGTTTGAAACAACATTGTTAGATTCAGTAGTGACATCGGTAGCTACAGGAATTTTACCTGTTATGGTAATACCTGCAGAACCTGCATCGTAGATGTTACAGCTGTCAACAACGAGGTTAGAACCTGAAAGGTTTACTGCACTTTCACCTGTTGCGTGGATTGTACAGTTTCTGAACTCAATTCCTTTGTTGCTGTCGCCTGTTACATAGATTGCGTTACTGCGTCTTGAACCATAGAATTCGATTCCGTCGAATGTGTAATTCTCTGAATTCTGGATGAAGAGAAGCTGATCGTAAGCATAACGACCGTTAGAATCGTATCTGTCGTCAGCCATTTCGATTACATCGTTTTCAGTAAGTTCATACGGTGCGTAATAGTAGATATCGTAGTTTTCGGAGTCTACATAGTATTCTCCGGGGATATCCATTTCCTCAAGAAGGTTTACAATTGCAACACGGGGACCGAAGTAAGTCTTGTTAAAGAACCACTGACCTTCAGTAGTGTAGAAAAGACTATGCGTACCGTCGAGTGTAATCTTCTTGTTTGCAGTATCAACTGCTGTAATCTTTGCGGCAGCGGCACGGTATGAATCGTGCAGGAAACCGCAGAGGAAAGCTTTGTCAAGTGATTCCTGTGGCCATTTGCCGAAATCCATTATCGAAGATACGCTTGAATCTTTATAACTGAGTGTGGGATTACCGTTAGCATTTGTTCCTGTTACATTCTGGATATCGAATGATACTGTAGTTCCGTTGGGATACTGACTGAGCATCTGCCTTTTACCGTTGAGGTAAATAATAGGCGGTGTGATTGAACGCGGTTCATCAGCTGCGCCTGAATAAAGCATACTCAGATTTTTGTATCTTGTGTCTGTGGGCTGCCATACACCGTCTGCATCCTTTTTGTATACAACCTGATTTACTGCGAAGCCTGCGGCCTCCATATCAAGTTTGTAAATCATACCGCGAGAATTTTCGGGGACTTTTGAAAGAATTTCGTTGTCGGTAACTTTTGTTATGTAGTTACTTCCTACTCTTCTCATCGATGTGAAAACGACTTTATCGTCGGAGGTTGCCGGACGGATTGTTATGCGCTTTCCTGTTCCTACATTAGCATTCTGAATCTGAATACGATCGCCATAGAAAGTGTATTTACCACCTTTCATAGCGATTTCAACGTTGTAGCCCTGACTTGTGTAAGTAAGAGCCTGCGAGCGAGCCTTACTGAAAGTGTAAGGACTTGACTTAGTACCGGAGTTCGAAGAAGAACCACCGTCGGAACTAAGCGCCGCATAAATAATCTTAAGGTCGTCTCCGCCTGTTACGAAGTCACGGAGAATACCAGTCTGTTTTACTCCTTCACAGGTTATAAGACACTGTGCACGGAGAGCTTCGCTCGGTACTGTAACTGTAGCTTTTAATTTACCTGATGTACCAAGTTCATAC
>JAZRFX010000274.1:0-2190 GCA_045643845.1 Clostridia bacterium
GTTCATCCAGCGACTGATTTGAGCTTGTTTTAGATTTCGAAAAAGAAGAATGGAATCTTGATACCAAGTTCTCCTATAAGTTGAAAGACGAAGAAAGAGAGACAGACAAAAAGAGTTATGACGGCAAGTGCTCCAAGAAAAAAGGTTTCACATTCACTGTAGACGAAGAATGGAAAGATGAATCCTGGGATTACACAATGAGCTATGATGAATGGATGGCAAATCACTACCAGGATTGGCTTGAGGATATTTACGACGAGTACAGACTTGATTATCTTCAATATGTCTATGAGGAAGTAGGAAGCTTCTACTATAGTTACGACACCTATTACGACTGGTACGCATCACATGGCAGCGTATGGGATGTTCCCGACTATGACTTCGAAGAGTGGTTGTTTGATTACGAAGAAATTTTCGACGATGATAATGAAGCTTACGAAGAAGAATGTTGGAAGAGCAAATCGGTAGATGCTTATGCCAAGTTTGAATTGACTCTCAAGCCCAAGGCTGATGTTAAAATTTCAGATGGCAAACACACAAATATTTTCGAATGGGACGAAGACGATTTTAAAGACTTTGGCCAGGAAGCAATGAAGGAAATGAAAAAGTAACCAAAAGACCTTGCAGAATTGATTCTGCAAGCTCTTTTTTTGTAAAATCCTGTTGAAAAATATAACTTAATGGTATAATATATTTACATATGTGTTTTGAAAGGAGCCTTTTTATGATTTGTAAAAGCTGCAATTCACCTATTGAAGATGGTGATGTTTTTTGCCCCAACTGCGGTCACAAATGGGATGAAGATCCCGTCGGCATTGAAGAATGTCTTCTTTGCAAAAAATGCAACTCTCCAATCAGCGACAAGGATGTTTTTTGTCCCAATTGCGGAGCACCCTGCAGCGGAGAAAAAGAAAAGGTAGTTAAACAAAAGCCTATTGTTGTAAAAGAGAAAAAGTCCTCCCCTCCTGTCGGGAAAAAGAAATTCTTTGTTTTCCTTTTAATTTTGGTATGCATATCAGCGTTATTCTGGAAGCCTTTATTCTTTGCAGTTGCTCCTGATAAATATATGAGCCTTCTTGTGAAAAACACCTTTAATGATATTTCGGAGGAAGCCGAAAAAATCAGTAAAAATGTTTTGGGCTTCAAGCTTTCTCCCGACAAGTCATTTATGGCAGAGGTTGATTTTGAACTTTATGACGCATATAATGATGTGGCTTTTGATTTTCAGGCAGCTAATTTCCCGAAAAAGAAAAATCTTCTTGTAAAAGGTAATTTTGAATCCGATGATTACTCCACTCCGTTTGAGGGCTTCTTAAACGACGAAGAGGTCGGAGTATCCCTCGCAGGAACGGATGACGATTTCCTTACAGTTCCTTCTAAAGAATTCGGCGAAGGCTTTGAGGATTCTGATTATGTTGCCGACCATGTAAACAAAGATACCGAGAAAATTCTCTCCGATATGAATTTGTCATATTCCAACATAATGGGACTTGCCGATAAAAACAGCAAATTTTCAAAAAGGCTGAAAAAACATATTTCTACAAACATCCAGGAATTCTTTAAGGATGCCGATATCGGAAAGCGCGAAAGCACGAAATACAGTTTCGGAAACAAGACTGTAGGTGCAAACAAGATAGTTGCAGAATATGAAAGCGATCAGTTCTATGACTTCCTGACAAATCTTGCCGAAGATGTTAAAAATGATAAAAAGATGCACAGTTACATAGGCGAAGAGGCTATTGACGCACTGCTCGATGCTATTGATGAAAAAAGAGATGATTCTTCAAATCACACTGTACAAATGGAAGTCATCGAATACAAGGGAAAGATTGTTTCACTTTCATTTACAGAAGAAATCGATGAAGATGATTATTGGGATAAATTCTCGAGCAAATCCACTTTCACGATAAGTGCAGGCGATAAAAAGAATCTTCTTGAATCAGTAACAATTTCAACAGTAGCAGAATTTAATTACGGGCACTCCAAAAATCGTATGAACAAACAAAATACTACTCGAGAAATTACTTTTGTTTCAAGCTGGGTTGATGAGGATGAAGAAATAACTGCATCAATTAACAACTTTGAAGATACGAAGATTCACAACAAGTATAGTGACTATGATTACAATTACGAAAACGAAGATGATATAGAAATCAATTTCGATTTCAAAAAAGGAAAATGGTCCTGTGA
>JAZRFX010000275.1:0-4411 GCA_045643845.1 Clostridia bacterium
AAATAACAAATAGCTGTGACATTTTTGTCACAGCTATTTTCAGGAGAAATTTATGAAATTTATAGCTACTCCCTACCTCGCGAAAAACAAGGTCGCGCTTTTCATAGCCGACTGCGATATAGAGGATGCGGAGGATATTACGCCTCCTTCCATCGACCTTCTTACTCCTTGTATGCGTCGTCACGCCGATTTAGGGATTGTGATTGTCGTAAAGGGTAAGGCTGTGTGTGCTCCCGAAACTTACGATTATTATAAAAAATTCCTCTCTCCTTACGGTTTTGAAATCATAAAAGGAGAAAAGAGTGTGGGCAGGCACTACCCTGAAGACTGCGCATATAATGTTGGTATAGTCGGAAAAAAATGTTTTTTAAACAAAAGCGTATGCGACGAGCATTTATTTGATATACTTATCAGCGAGGGTTTCGAAATCATCGAAGTTAAGCAGGGCTACACAAAATGTTCGATTTGCCCGATTGACGAAAATTCATTCATTACGGGCGATATTGCCATTGCACAGGCAGGCGAGAAATTGGGTATGGATGTCCTTTTAATTGAAAACGATGGTATTTCCCTCCCCCCGTACGAAAATGGATTCTGGGGCGGATGTACGGGTATGAGTGGTTGTGATACACTCATTGTAAACGGCGATATATCTACCTTACCGTCGGGAAGTAAAATAAAGGAATTTCTTAACCGCAAAAATATAAAAATACAAAAATCAAAAGAAGGAGAAGTTCTGGATATCGGTTCAATTATACCTCTGATGACGAAATAGTTTTACATATTGGAGGTGATAGTTGTTGGAACTTAATACTGCCGTCATTTTGCCAAAGGGAGCGGATATTTACGAGTTCGCGGTGCAAATTACGGGAGAAATTATGGAGCGCTTTGAAAAGCCTCTTTTAAAGAAAATTACGGAGTCTGAATTTTCCTTTTCTCCGCCGAGCGAAAGAGCCGAGATTTTAAATATCGCACTCCGCCACGCAAGTGTTAAAAATGGCGACGCTCTCGATAACATTCACTACGAAAGGCGCAAGGCACTCATCCGCGAGCAGGCGGAAGAATATCTTCGAGAGAATAATTATATTATCATAAACGGATTCGTTAATTTCAGGCTTGAAGACTATAAAAATGAGCTTAAAAACCTTTGTCACGATGCGGCTGAGGAGCTTTATGCGATGCGCGAATATGATGAGTTTTTGAATATGCTGAGCTTTTTTATATCAGTTCAGTCGCCCAAAGAAAACCTTGTTCATATCGTAAAAAAAGACGGTATTTTGCGTATTCTTAATAAAAGGCACAAGGATATCACAAATCACTATTGCGAGGAAGCAATATTTTCAGGCGAGGATTTCGGCGCGGAGGATATTGTGCTTAGCGCACTTATCACGATTGCGCCGAGGAAAATTATGATTCACGACAAAAAAGAAAACGAGCGCATCTACGATACGATAGCAAGCGTATTCCCCGATGTGGAATTTACGGAGAGTGTAAAATAGCACTCTCCTTTTTAGTTGGGGACGGGGAAATCAGCCCCAAACTGTACAGCAGGGTTTTATAGAGCAAAACGGAATATACTTGACGAAAAAGCGGGTTGGTAGTATAATAAAGGGTAAGTTATTTAATATACAAAGGAGTGTATAAAATGAGAGCAGTTGTTTCAGTTATGGGTGTTGACCGCACAGGTATTATCGCCAAGGTAAGCACTTGTCTTTACGAAAACAAAATCAATATCCTCGATATCAATCAGACTATTATGCAGAACATTTTCACAATGGTTATGCTTGTTGAATTTGGCGCAGAGTCAGGTGATTCAAGCATCGTATTGGGAGAGCTTGAAAAGATTGCTGAGGAGCTCGGCGTTGAAATCAGAATGCAGAACGAGGAAATTTTCAACTCAATGCATAGAATATAAGAGGTTTTTAAAATGATAAATACAAGAGAAATTGTAGAAACCATTAAGATGATCAGCGATGAGCATCTTGATGTAAGAACAATAACAATGGGTATTTCCCTGCTCGACTGTATCGACAGCAGCGCTGAAAAGGCGTGCGAAAAGATTTATGAAAAAATCACCCGTCTTGCAAAGGACCTTGTAAAGACAGGTGAAGATATCAGCCGTCAGTACGGAATCCCGATTATCAATAAGCGTATATCCGTTACCCCTATCTCAATCATCGCAGGTGCGAGTGATGCTGAAAACTATGTTTGCTTTGCTGAAACTCTTGACCGTGCGGCGAAGGCTACGGGTGTAAACTTTATCGGCGGTTTTTCCGCTCTCGTGCAAAAGGGCTTTACAAAGGGCGATAGAATCCTTATCGAATCTATCCCTGATGCGCTTGCAAAGACAGAACGCGTTTGCTCATCGGTTTGCGTTGCTTCAACAAAAGCGGGTATCAATATGAATGCAGTAAAGCTTATGGGTGAAACAATTAAGAAAACTGCCGAGTTGACTTCCGACAGAGATTCTTTTGGCTGTGCAAAGCTTGTTGTATTTTCAAACGCGGTTGAGGATAATCCCTTCATGGCAGGCGCTTTCCACGGTGTCGGCGAAGGCGACTGCGTAATCAATGTTGGTGTCAGCGGTCCAGGTGTTGTTATGGTTGCACTTCAGAAGGCAAAGGGCAAAGACCTCGGCACAGTGGCTGAAACAATCAAAAAGACAGCGTTCAAGATTACCCGTATGGGACAGCTTGTTGCACAGGAGACTTCAAGAAGACTTGGCGTGCCCTTTGGTATAGTTGACCTTTCTCTTGCCCCCACTCCCGAGGTTGGCGACAGCGTTGCGTACATACTTGAGGAAATGGCACTTGAAAGATGCGGAACCCACGGCACAACTGCGGCGCATGCTCTTCTTAACGACGCAGTTAAAAAGGGTGGCGTTATGGCATCAAGCTATGTTGGTGGCTTAAGCGGTGCGTTTATCCCCGTCAGCGAAGATGCAGGTATGATTGCCGCTGCAGAGTGTGGTACACTTACACTTGATAAGCTCGAGGCTATGACCTGCGTGTGCTCCGTTGGTCTTGATATGATTGCAATTCCAGGCGATACTCCTGCTGAAACTATTTCCGCAATTATTGCCGACGAATCGGCTATTGGTATGATTAACCAGAAGACTACTGCCGTAAGAGTTATCCCCGTTATCGGAAAAACAGTCGGCGAAAGCGTTGAATTCGGTGGGCTCCTCGGTTATGCACCGATTATGCCCGTGCATAAGGAATCAAGCGCAGAATTCATCCACCGCGGTGGAAGAATTCCTGCTCCTATACATTCTCTTAAAAACTAAAGTAAAAGCTCCTGACTGTTGTCAGGAGCTTTTGATTATTGTATTTCTTTTAAAACCGAGTTGCATAACGGGATTATTTTCCCGAAATCTGACCAATAGAATACCTTTACCGTATAGTTTTCCGCAGGCGATACATTTTCAAAAGTATGAGTAACCGTCGGAGATGCATCCTGGTAATAAACATCAAGCATCTTATCTCCCCTGTACGCAGTTATTAAAACTTTTCCGTTTTTATCCTGCATTTCTTCGCTAAGCGAAACGGTTACATCAATACTCTTTTCCCCTGCCGAATAAACTGCATTTTCAAGAACGATAATCGGTTTCTTGTAGCCGCGTGCGGTATATATCCCTGCAGTCTTTTCGGGAACCTCGGCGGGAGCATACAATTTTCCGTCGGGTGTTTCCCAATATGTACTTGTGCCGACGGAGGACTCTAAAGGCATTTTAAATTTGTAGTTTTCGTTTGTATTTGTTCCGTCCCCGTTAAAGCTGAAATTCTCGCCCAATATAATTTTTTCAAGGGATGGATTTCCTGCGTTTTCTCCACCAAAAAAGCCCTTCATAGTATACGAATAGGTGTTGTTGGTGCTGATTTTAACGCCGTTTTTTGCTTTTCGCGTATCAAAGCTGCTGAGATTTACCTCTTTTAAATTATAGGCATTCCAAAACATTTCGTGGAAAGTAATCCCGTTTGAAGTGTCAAAGTTCTCAAGTCCGATGATTTCTTCCATAGCACAGCCTTCAAACATTTGGGAAAAGACCTTTACATTTGAAGTGTCAAAATGAGAAACATCGAGGACTGGATTCTGAATTTGATAAAACATTGCGTTCATATTCTCCGCGGAGGATGTATCCCAATTTTTGACGGCGTCCTTTCCGCCTTCAAGGGTTATGGCGCTGTGGCAAAAAATATGGTCGAAATTTGTGACCTTACTCGTGTCAAAATGCCTTAAATCAAGAGTTTTTAATTTCGGACACTGATAGAACATAAAACTGAAGTCGTTGACATTTTTTGTATTAAAATCCTCGAGTCCTTTGATTTCAGTAAGGTTTTCACAAAGCTGGAACATCGAGCTCATAGTGGTTATATTGGATGTATTCCAACCGTCGAGGTTTATTTTTTCA
>JAZRFX010000276.1:0-5238 GCA_045643845.1 Clostridia bacterium
AGGAAAGCGGTATCGAACCTGTTGAAATGCCTGAAATCGACATCGTTAAGCTTGAAAAGGGCGAAAACTTTGTATTCAGCGCACTTGTTACAGTTCGTCCCGAAGTTACACTCGGCGAATATAAGGGTTTAACAGCTGAAAAAGAAGGCAATACTGTAAAGGCTGACGAAGTTAATGCAGAACTCAAGAAGCTTCAGGAAAACGCTGCAAGCATCGAAACAGTTACTGAAGGCAAAATTGCTATGGGCGACAAGGTTGACCTTGACTTCGAAGGTTTCGTTGACGAAGTAGCTTTTGAAGGCGGTAAGGGCGAGCATTTCGCACTTGTTCTCGGTTCAAACAGCTTCATTCCTGGTTTCGAAGATCAGATCGCAGGCAAGAAGATCGGCGAAAACTTCGATGTTGATGTAACATTCCCCGAAGATTACCACGCTGAAGAACTCAAGGGTAAGAAAGCAATCTTCAAGTGTCTTGTTCACTCAGTAGAGAAGAAGAATCTTCCCGCACTTGATGACGAATTCGCAAAGGATGTTTCTGAATTCGATACTCTTGAAGAACTTAAGGCAGATTGCAAGAAGAAGCTTGCTGACAAGAAGGAAAAGGAAGCTCAGCGCAAGTTTGAAGACGCTGTAGTTGATATGGCAGTTGACAACGCAACTGTTGAAGTTCCCGCTTGTATGATTGACAGCCAGATTGAAAATCAGATTCAGGATATCTCTTACAGACTTCAGAGTCAGGGTATGCCCCTTGAACAGTACCTTATGTATACAGGTATGACAATGGAAGCTCTCCGCGAACAGCTTAAGGAAGGCGCTGAAAAGACTGTTAAGGGCCAGCTCGTTCTTGCTGAAATCGCAAAGGTTGAAAATGTTGAAGTTACTGACGAAGATGTTGAAGCTGAATTCAAGAAGATGGCTGATATGTACGGTATGGAAGTAGACAAGGTTAAGGAACTTATGGGCGCAAACATGGAAGCTCTTAAGGCTGACCTCAAGACTCAGAAGACTGTACAGATTATCGTAGATGCTGCAAAGAGCAAGAAGGCTGCTGCAAAGAAAGCTGCTCCCAAGGCATCAGAAGAAGCTGCTGAAGAAAAGAAGCCCGCAGCAAAGAAAACTACAACAGCTAAGAAGACAACCACAAAGAAGGCTGAAGAAACAGCGGAAAAAAAGCCTGCTGCAAAGAAGACTACAACAGCAAAGAAAACTACAACTGCGAAGAAGACAACAAAGAAAGACGCAGAGTAAAAACTTAAGCCGAGAGGGAAATTACCCCCTCGGCTTACTAATAGAAATAATTAAGGAGGAATAAATATGAGTTTAGTGCCATATGTAATTGAACAGACAGGACACGGAGAAAGATCTTACGATATTTTTTCACGCCTTCTCAAAGACAGAATTATTTTCTTTGGTGACGAAGTAAATGACCAGACTGCAAGCCTTATCGTTGCACAGATGCTCTTCCTTGAAAGTGAAGATCCTGACAAGGATATTATGCTTTACATCAACAGCCCCGGCGGAAGCATTACCGCAGGTATGGCTATCTACGACACAATGAATTATATCAAGTGTGATGTATCAACAATTTGTGTTGGTATGGCGGCAAGTATGGGTGCATTCCTTCTTTCCGCAGGTGCCAAGGGTAAGCGCCTTGCACTTCCCAACAGCGAAATTATGATTCATCAGCCTCTCGGCGGAATGCAGGGCCAGGCAACTGACATTAAGATTCACGCCGATAGAATTATTCGTATGAAGGATAAATTAAATACCATCCTCAGCGAAAATACAGGCCGTCCCCTTGAAGAAATCGTGCGCGATACTGAGCGTGACAACTTTATGACTGCAGAAGAAGCTCTCAAGTACGGCTTGATTGATAAAATCATTACTGCAAGATAAGTTCTTTATGGCTGCGCCTGTGCGTAGCCATAAACTTATTAAGAAAGGAATGATATAATTTGCAAAAAAATGACGAAAAAAATATAAAATGTTCGTTCTGCGGAAAATCGCAGGATGAAGTAAATAAACTTATTTCAGGTCCTGGCGTATATATATGCGACGAGTGTATTGAAGTTTGCTTTGAAATCCTTGACAGCGAATTTAATCTTTATGAAGATAAGGAACCCGTTGCAACGGAGTTTAACGCTGAAGAAACTCCTTCGCCAAAGGAGATTAAGAAAATTCTCGACGACTATGTAATCGGTCAGGATAAGGCGAAAAAGAGCCTTGCTGTAGCGGTTTATAACCATTACAAGCGCATCAATTCAAAAGTTGATACCGAGGGCGTAGAACTTCAAAAAAGCAATATTATGATGATAGGACCGACAGGTAGCGGTAAAACCCTTCTCGCGCAGACACTTGCCAAGGTTTTGAAGGTTCCTTTTGCGATTGCCGATGCAACAAGCCTTACTGAAGCAGGTTATGTAGGCGAGGATGTTGAAAATATCCTTTTAAAGCTCATTCAGGCTGCGGACTACGACATTAAGAAGGCGGAACGCGGTATAATCTATATCGACGAGATAGATAAAATCACAAAAAAGAGCGAAAATGTATCCATAACCCGTGATGTAAGCGGCGAAGGCGTACAACAGGCACTTCTTAAAATCCTTGAAGGAACTGTTGCATCCGTTCCTCCGCAGGGCGGAAGAAAGCATCCTCATCAGGAGCTTATTCAGATTGATACCACAAACATTCTCTTCATTTGCGGCGGCGCATTTTCAGGACTTGATAAAATCATTGAAAAGCGTGTCGGCAAGCAGGGAGTAGGCTTTGGCGCTGATATCAAGAGTAAAGCTAACCGCGATGTAGGAGAAAGCTTCAAGCTTGTTCAGCCGCAGGACCTTTTGAAGTTCGGACTCATCCCCGAATTCGTAGGCCGTGTACCCGTTGTAGTAACACTTGACCAGCTTGACGAGGAAGCACTCAAAATGATACTGACCGAGCCTAAAAATGCTCTTATAAAGCAGTATATAAAGCTTTTTGAAATGGATGGCGTACAGCTTGAAATAGAAGACGATGCCATAGAATATGTGGCAAAGAAGGCAATTGAGCGTGATACGGGAGCGCGTGGACTTCGCGCCATAGTTGAGGAAGCTCTCTCCGAGGCTATGTATGAAATCCCCTCTGATAAAAATATCAAAAAGGCAACCTTTAATAAGGCAGTTTTTGAAGGTAAGGAAAACCCAAAACTTACAAAGAAAAATCCCGTTATTGAAGAAACAGCATAAAAAGAAGCGTTATACCCAATTGGGTATAACGCTTCTTTTTTGTATAGAAACTTTCACGCTTCCTTAACCTTCTATAAAACGGATGCTATGAATTCCTTCAAAATCCTTTGACCTTTCAATTATTTTTTCCTTTACGCGGGTGAATTCATCGCCAAAAAGGGGAGTGGGCTGATAATTATTCCCTCTTTCAGCTGATGTCATTGAGCAGGGAATTATTGATGTATTATCAATATCAAGGAGCTTTCCGTCCCTGAAATAAAACACCTGATTGAAAATCATGGTATCCTTGTCGTAAGGATTTTTTATTCCTCCGAAAGAAAAATTACCAAGGCTGTAAACGATATATTTCCCGTTGTAGCTTTCAATACCCTGCAGAACGTGTGGATGATGACCTAAAACCAAATCCGCACCGTTATCGATGGCTGTATGCGCAAGGTTTATTTGTTCTTCATTCGGCAAAGCTTCGCGCTCATCGCCCCAATGGAATACCGCTATCAGTAAATCTACATTTTCCTCTTTTAAAAGGTTTATGTTTTGAATTACTTCTTCTTTGCCGCTATATCTTTGCGTGTTCGTTCCTACAAAACCGATTCTTATTCCGTCTTTTTCAGCAATTGCAACATCGCTTCCTGCAAAATTTATGATTCCATTTTCAGTAAGAATATTCTTTGTATCCTCAAAAGAAGCCTCTCCGTAGTCCCTTGAATGGTTGTTTGAAAGATTTGCCGCTTCAACTGAAGATTCGGTAAGGAACTTAACATAGTCGGGATTGGTCCTGAAAGCGAATTCTTTATCGGCGCGTACACCTTTGTCGGAAATACATCCTTCATAATTCACTATCGTAAAATCGTCAGCCTCAAAATATTCTTTTACATTTTTAAAGCAGTACGAATAATCGTTTCCGTTTTGCGCTATAACATCGTTGAAATCGCCCGCGCCCGCATATTTCTCGTCAGCTCCGAAGAAACAGTCACCGACAGCTGAAATGGAAATACTGATAGTTCTCTCCTCGGGGGAGGATATAGTTATTGCAGGCTGATTTTTAAAACTTTCCTGAAACTGTATGTACTCCATAACCTGCGAAGCTATAATTGCAAATATCAGAAAAGAGCATAAAAATATAAAAAACTTCTTCATAAATAAAATCCTTTTATTTTTTGATAAGATAATTATATCTTACACCTGGAAAAATGTCAAATAGTGAAAAAAAGGATATGTTGCAATGCAACATATCCTTTTAATAAACGAAAATTTAATTATGCAGCCTTTTTAGCTTTAAGATCTCCGATAAGTGTTGTTACACCAACAAGAGTAGTGATAACATAAACAACGCCGAAGATTATAAGAGTATTAACTGAAGCTAAAAGGAACAAGGGCATTGTGAGAAGATTTACAATGTTCAATAAACCAACTACAATAGTGATAATTCCAGGTGCAAGAAGAAGCTTTTTCTTCTTGAGTGTAAGAATAAGGATTACAAGAATACCTGCGATTGCAGCGATGAATGAAATAGCAGGAAGAATAACAATCTTGTTGATGAACTTGTTGTATGCGATTTCATCCTGCTCATCGATACCCTTTACAGTTTCGTTGTAGCTTTTTACAAGCTCGTGGTCTTCTCCAAGTTTTGCCATGTAAGTATCGTTGAATCTCTTATCGAAGATGTTTGTGTTGTACTCTTTGATTTCAAGAAGTACGCCATAGTATGTAGATTTAGCATCGTTAACTTCTTCTTTTACTCGACCGTCAACCTTCTGGCTGCCTGTTGATTTCTTTTCTTTGAGCAATTCCTTTTCAAGCAAAGCGTCTTTAATCTGAGTAAGCTTTTTGCTTGAAAATCTTTCAGAATTGAATTCTTCAGAATATCTTAAAGCAGGATTTGCCACATATTTTCTGAATTCAAGGCCCTCTTCAGAAATGGGGAACCATGTGTATGATACAAGTGACATATCCATATTAGCAACACGATGCTCATTTGTTTCGATATTCTTTGTTATACCTGTGAAATGGCAACA
>JAZRFX010000277.1:0-2452 GCA_045643845.1 Clostridia bacterium
TCACGGGGATAACGAGAATCTGCAACTACTACACGATAGTAAGGAGCCTTCTTCGCACCCATTCTTCTAAGTCTGATTTTTACTGCCATTTCTTTCACCTCATAAAAAATTTTATATATTAATTAAATTAAAATCAAAACGGAAATCTCATTCTCTTCATCTTTTTGGGATCGGAGAACATTTTCATCATTTTTTGCATTTCCTTAAACTGCTTTAAGAAAAGGTTTACATCCTGAACACCAAGACCGCAACCATCGGCAATTCTCTTTCGTCTGCTGCCGTTTATGATTTCGGGGTTTTCGCGCTCCTTCATAGTCATAGAGCGGATGATTGCTTCAGTACGGACAAACTGCTTGTCGTCAAGGCTGACGCCCTTGAGCTTGTTTCCCATACCCGGAATCATTTTAAGGATGCTTTCAAGCGAACCCATATTTTTCATTGACTGAAGCTGCTCAAGATAGTCATTAAGGTCGAATTTTTGCTCTTTTATCTTCTTTTCAAGTTCGAGAGCCTTCTTTTCGTCGAAAGCCTCCTGCGCCTTGTCAATAAGAGAGAGCATATCGCCCATACCGAGAATTCTTGACGCCATTCTGTCGGGATAGAAGGGCTCAAGGTCGGTGAGTTTTTCGCCCATACCGACAAACTTGATATTTTTACCTGTTGTAGCACGAACGCTGAGCGCCGCACCGCCACGGGTATCACCGTCAAGCTTTGTAAGGATGATGCCGTCAATTCCGAGCATTTCATCAAAGCTTGCCGAAACATTTACAGCGTCCTGACCTGTCATTGAGTCAACTACCAGAAGAATTTCGGTAGGATGAATTTCGCTTTTGATTTCCTTGAGCTCATTCATCAGTGCCTCATCAACATGAAGACGGCCCGCTGTATCTATGATAACGGTATCAAAACGCGATGTGTCACAGTTTTTTACCGCATCAAGCGCAATTTTAACGGGGTTTTTCGTTTCAAAGTCTGCGTAGACATGAAGTCCCATCTGCTCGCCTACAACCTGAAGCTGTTTTATAGCGGCGGGACGCTGAACGTCACAGCCTGCGAGCATCGGGCGTTTTCCCTGCTTTTTAAGAAGTCCGCCAAGCTTTGCCGCAGTAGTGGTTTTACCTGCACCCTGAAGACCTACAAGCATATAAACTGTCGGTGCTTTAGGTGCTACCGCAAGCTTTGACTGGGCACCGCCCATAAGCCATGTAAGCTCGTCACGAACGATTTTAATTATCTGCTGACCTGCAGTAAGGCTTTCAAGAACCTCGCTGCCTGTTGCTTTTTCAAATACACGCTTCTCAAACTCTTTAACAACTTTGTATCCTACATCGGCTTCAAGGAGTGCAAAGCGCACCTCTCTCATTGCAGCCTTTACATCTTTTTCGGTTACAACGCCTTGTCCACGAAGTTTCTTAAAGGTTTCCTGAAGCTTTTCACCCAAAGATTCAAATGCCATTATTCTGCTCCTTTAATGCTTCCTACCTTGCGGAGTATTTCATCGGCAAGGGCGTTTATATCCTTACTGTTGGAAAGTCTTTTGTTTGTCGCTTTAAGAAGGTTTGCGGTTTCCTCAACCTCATTAAGAGTACGGAAAAGTTTTACGAGCTGAAGCCTCTCCTCCATTTCGGCGATTGTAGCCTCGCCCCTTTTAATGAAGTCGCGCACACCCTGACGGGAAATATCCATAAGCTCGGAAATTTCGCCGAGTGAATAGTCGCTGTCGTAGTAGTACTCCATCGCTTCAGCCTGCTTATCGGTAAGAAGTCCTTTGTAAATGTCAAGAAGTTCTGTATAAATCAGGTTTTTTTCCATTAAGGTCTCCCCCTTTTCGCAAGTTTTTCGCCTTGTTGTAAAGTGTTTGAACTTTACAACTTCTATAGTATACACTCTCTTTTGTGATATGTCAATACTTTTTCCTTCTTTTTATTATAAAATTTCTTGAAAAAAGGCTTGCAATTGGAAAATGTTTGTGGTATCATAATATGGCACAAAAATACGCACACTGCCTGAGTGACGCCTTGTGCCTACCTTATATAATAGGAAGGTTGGCGTACACATTGACGGTGGTGGAGGTGCTGCCGCATCGCTTTTGACATGGGCGCGGTGGTAAAAAACTAAAATAATTGGAGGTGTTTAACATGTCAGTTATTGCTATGAAGCAGCTTTTGGAGGCAGGCGTTCACTTCGGTCACCAGACAAGAAGATGGAACCCCAAGATGGCGGAGTATATTTTTACAGAACGTAACGGTATCTACATCATCGACCTTCAGAAAACAGTTAAGAAGATTGAGGAAGCTTACGATTTCATCCGCGAAGTTGCTGCAGACGGCGGCGAAATCCTCTTTGTTGGTACAAAGAAGCAGGCTCAGGAAACAATTAAGGAAGAAGCTATCCGCGTAGGTATGCACTATGTTGATGCAAGATGGCTCGGCGGTATGCTTACAAACTTCAA
>JAZRFX010000278.1:0-1013 GCA_045643845.1 Clostridia bacterium
ATGAAAGTCCTTTTTATTATGCAAGTAAAATTTCTTCGCCCTTGCCTCGTTTGATGAGTCCTTCGCGGGCGATATCGAGCATTTTTGAGCAAAGCTCGTCTAAAATATAGCGCGGTGCGATTTCTTCCTCGCGGCACTCCGCCACAAGTGTGCGAAGAGAGGAATTGGATTTTTCTATACCGCAGTTTTTCATAAAGGCATCAAGCGTTTCTTTCGCCTTTTCAAGATTGTTGAGTATTCCAAGGTTAAACGCAGGGGGCATAAAATGTCTTCCCTCTTTCTGTGCGCAGTCGCTTCGTACTTCAAGAGTTCCGCGGCGGGTAAGTTCAACATTGCAAAATGAAAGATAACATTCGATATCCTCTTCCCTTGCGTCGTCTTTTTCAAAATATTCCTTTATCGGAACGGGAGTAAATGTTTCATACTTACCGTCACGGATACGATTGAAAAGCCCTTTTTCAAGGTAGAAATCAACAATATCGTCCGTAGTTTCAAATTTTTTATCTATACTTCCCGTTATGTTGGGACAAGTCCCGAACGCGCTCTTTTCCCAAAGATAATCGCGGAAAATTCTCCATCCGCGTCCTTCAAAATCGGGCGAATTACCAAAGAGCAATCCTCGCACGAAATCGAGCCTCGAAAAAAGAGTATATGCGGACGGAATAAGACTTTCGGGAATATCAAGATGTGTCTGCACCGATGACATAAACGCAGGGAAATCGGTGTATTCGTGCGTATGCGGATAGTTGTGCAGATACTCCTGCACCATATTATAAGTGGAAAACGGAGTGTGATTCACTCCGATATTGTGATAATTGGGATTCGTGCCACGGTCTGCAAGAGCGTGCCCGCCCTTTGCAAGATATTCCTGAACCATTTTGTAGTAGGAATCGAACCTCTTTTTAATATCAAGGAGGTTATCGCCATACATCATTGAAAATTCAAAATTGTTGTAGGAATTATCAAAGCTGAGGCAATCGCCGACCTCGTTTTCCATAAAGAGCTTTTCCCCG
>JAZRFX010000279.1:0-8914 GCA_045643845.1 Clostridia bacterium
TGGGCAATATATGCCTCGGGCTGATAGTAGTCATAATAGGATACGAAATATTCAACGGCGTTTTCGGGGAAAAATTCGCGGAATTCGTTATAAAGCTGTGCCGCGAGCGTTTTGTTATGCGCAAGGACGAGTGTCGGCTTGTTAATTTGCGCGATAGCGTTTGCCACGGTAAAGGTTTTACCGCTACCCGTTACGCCGAGCAAAACTTGTCCGCGGTTACCATATTCAATGCTTTTCACAAGGCTTTCTATCGCCTGAGGCTGATCGCCCGTAGGCGCAAAATCGGATACAAGTTTAAAATTCACGAAGTTTCCCTCCCTTTATTTTTAGTCATTATATTATTTTATACCAAAATGAAAAGATTTTCAACTGTAAATAATAAGAAAAAAGGAGAACCTCACATTCTATTGTGCACTTTGCATAATTTTTTTCGAAAAAAAGTGGTTATTTGTTATAATTTGTGCATTGCGTTTTTTATAAAGCAGGTGTATTATATAGATGTGTCAGTGAGACGCAACAACTTTTTTCATTTTCCCCTTTTGATGACAGACATTTTCCCGGTCTGTCATATTTTTTTTGCATTTTTTTGGTATAAGTCCTCCCCACGCTTCATATATTCGTTGTGTGAGGAGGATTTTAAAATGGAAATAAATATTAAAAATGCGGTTCTGCCATTGTGCAGAGGGGTATGCCGAACAAAGAGCAATTTTTCCGCCGAGTGCGATGTGATTGTCCCTGACTCAAAGCCCGATATCAAAACGGTTCTTCAGGTCAGCGCAATCCCGAAAATAACAAATACTGAAACGCGCAACGGACATATAATCGTGTCGGGAAGTATTTCGTTTGATATTTTATACCTTGCCGACAATGAGGAAAAATGCGTTACAACGATTACTTCCTCCTGCGAGTTTTCAAATCTTGTGAAAGACGGAAATATTGAGGATTCATTTTTATCATTTGCCGATGTGGATGTGAGCGACCTTTCCTGCAAGATTGCCAACTGCCGAAAAATCTCGCTGTGCGCTACGCTCCTTACAAATGTAAGGGTTTATTCGTGCCAAAACATTGAAATCATAAGCGACATCGAGGGGGCGTGCACAAAGAAGGCGCGTCTTACAAGCGATGTTATATGCGCGCACACGCAGGATAGTGCCGTGATTTCGGACAGTTTTTCGCTGTCGGGCGGAAAAGCTCCGATAGTGGAAATTTTAAAAACCGATGCCATTGTTACTGAAAGCAGTGTCAAGGTGATTGACGACAAGGCTATCGTAAAGGGCAGTTTGCGGATATGCGTTCTTTACAGGAGCGAGGCGAAAATCGAGCACGCACAGACGGAAATTTCGTTTGCTAATGTCCTCGAAGCGCAGGGAATCCGCGAGGATATGAACTGCGAGCATAGTGTAAAGGTTACTGATGTGAGTGCCTGCGCAAATAAAGATGCCGAGGGAATAAATTCCGTCATAGATATAAGCGCACAAATTTTCATGCGCGTTATTGCACGCGCATCCGTTATGGCGGACTGCGTTGAGGACGCTTATATCCCCCACGGGAGCCTTGAATACAAATCGTCGCCAATAAGCGTTGACTCGGTTGAAACCGTAATTAACCGTGACATTGATTTCCGCGAGAGAATTACGCTACCTGAATCGCTTCCGCCGATTGATAGAGTGTACCAGACTATTTCGCGTCCGTTTGTAAAAAGCTGTGTGTCCGAGGGCGGACTTTTAAAGGTTTCAGGGTATGCCGAGGTTTATATACTCTACTTAAGCCAGGACGAATCAATTCCCGTATGCAGTCATAGAGAGGTTGTTGATTTTTCTTTTGAATGTGATTCACCGGGCTGTATGCTGACTCCCGTGGCATCGTGCAGGCTCCTTAATACGAGCTACACTTTAAACAACGAGCGCACAGTTGAGGTCAGGGGCAGTATTGAAAGTCAGGTTCAATGCATACGCACCACGGAGAGCGAGATAATCTACACGGCGAGTGTTGGAGAATATGCACCTGTGCCAAGGCCGTCAATTATTGTGTCGTGCGTTCACAGCGGGAGGAGTTTATGGGATATTGCAAAGGAATATCTTGTAAGCGCGGAGGATATATTGCGCGCAAACGCACTTGAAAAAGAAGAAGATATATGTAAAGGCGCAACGCTGATAATACCGAAGTAATACAAAAAAGGTGAAAACAATGTTTTCACCTTTTTTGCAAGTGCGGAATGCAGAGTGCGGAATGCCGAATGATTTGTCATTTTGAGCGAAGCGAAGAATCTCCCATAGAGATCCTTCGGTCGCAAAACTCCCTCAGGATGACAAAAAAAGCGTGATTGCTGCTGCTTTATCACAGCAGTTTAAGGATGGGAGAAAGTAGTGCAGAGCGTGCAAACTGAACCCGCAGGTGTATATAGATACTCCGTGGGCGAAGTTTGCGCGGAACAAAACGCATAAAATCTGAAATTCGCAAAGGCGAATTTCCACATTAAAAATTCAAAGGCACTCTAGCAAGTATGTTGTTAAAACAACGGGGACGGGGTGGCTTTTGTAAGCCGCAGGCGTAACAAAAATGACCTGTCCCCAAACAAAGGTGCTGCTTTATCACATCCGCATTTATATATTTTTTCGCATACTGGTAATTGCACTCTTTTCCAATCTTGACACCTGCGCCTGACTTATCCCGACCTCGTTTGCGACCTCGGTCTGTGTTTTTCCGCGGAAAAAGCGCATTATTATAATCATTTTCTCGCGGTCGGAGAGCTTATCCATCGCTTCGCGCAGAGATATTTTTTCAATCCACGCTTCGTCCTGATTTTTCTTGTCGGAGAGCTGGTCCATTACATAGACGGCATCTCCTCCGTCATGGTAGACGGGTTCAAAGAGGGAAATCGGCTCCTGAATGGCATCAAGGGCGGTGGCGACATCCTCGGGAGCGACCTCGATTATTTTTGCGATTTCCTCGCAGGAAGGCTCTCGGTTTTGTTCGTTTATCATTTTTTCGCGTACGCAGAGCGCCTTGTAGGCAATATCACGAAGCGAGCGCGATACCCTGACCGCGTTGTTGTCACGAAGATAGCGCCGTATTTCGCCGATAATCATCGGGACGGCGTAGGTTGAGAACTGAACATCTAGCTCGGTGTTAAAATTGTCGATTGATTTTATAAGTCCGATGCATCCGACCTGAAAGAGGTCGTCCACATTTTCGCCACGGTTATTAAAGCGACCGATTACGCTTAAGACAAGGCGTAAATTTCCCCGTATAAAGGTTTCGCGCGCAAGGGTGTCCCCCATTTTTATTTTTTCAAAAAGCTCCTTTTTCTCCTGTGCCGAGAGGGTTGGCAGTTTCGATGTATTTACCCCGCAAATTTCAACTTTGTTTACCATAAAAAAAGCCTCCGCAAGAAAAAATTAGTTCCTTCTAATTTTTCCCGCAGAGGCTTTTAATTATTCAATTAAAGACGCTTTAATAATTCTTTCTGTTGTTCTTCAAAACCAGGTTTACCGAGGAGGGCGAACATATTCTTCTTGTACGCTTCCACACCGGGCTGGTCAAAGGGATTTACGCCTAAAACATATCCACTGATGCCGCAAGCCTTTTCGAAGAAGTAGATAAGGTTACCGAGGCAGTATTCGTCAAGCTTTTCAGCGCGGATTACAAGGTTGGGAACATCGCCGTCTGTATGTGCAAGAAGTGTGCCGTTGAATGCCTGTTCGTTTACAAAGCTGAGGTTTTTGCCTGCAAGGAAGTTAAGTCCGTCTACATTGTCGCTGTCTTCCTTTATAACGAGGTCCTTGCGCGCGTTATCAAAGAAAAGAACTGTTTCAAACATTGTGCGGAGGCCTTCCTGAATGTACTGTCCCATTGAATGAAGGTCGGATGAGAAATCAACCGCTGCAGGGAAAATACCCTTATTTTCCTTTCCTTCGCTTTCGCCGAAGAGCTGCTTCCACCACTCTGCAAAATAATGAACCTGAGGCTCATAGTTTACCATAATTTCGATTGATTTACCCTTTCTGTAAAGAGCGTTTCTTGCCGCAACATACTTATAGCAATCGTTTTCTTCAAGGTTGGGGTTTTTGTATTCCTGCATTGCGTCATATGCGCCCTGCATAAGTGCGTCGATGTCAGCACCGCTTGCCGCAATGGGAAGAAGACCTACGGCTGTAAGAACGCTGTAGCGACCGCCTACATCGTCAGGAACAACGAAGGTTTCGTAGCCTTCTTCATCAGCGAGGTTCTTGAGAGCGCCGCGTGCCTTGTCAGTTGTGGCGAAGATTCTTTCCTTCGCGCCTTCCTTACCATATTTCTCTACGAGAAGCTCGCGGAATACGCGGAAAGCAATTGCAGGCTCGGTTGTTGTACCGCTTTTTGAAATAATATTTACGGAGAAATCGATATCCTTAACGAGCTCGATAAGGTCAGCAAGGTAAGTAGAGCTGATAGAATTTCCTGCAAAGAAAATCTGAACGCCGTCTTCCTTCTGATTTTTGAGGTTAAAGAAGTTGTGATGCACCATTTCGATAGCCATTCTCGCACCGAGATAACTACCGCCGATGCCGATTACGATAAGAGCTTTTGAGTTGCTCTTAATCTTTTCCGCAGCTTTTTTGATGCGCGCATATTCTTCCTTGTCATAATTTTCGGGGAGGTCTACCCAGCCGAGGAAGTCATTTCCGCGACCTGTGCCGTTATGGAGCATTTCGTGAGCCGCGCTGATTGCAGGTGCAAGTGCGCCGATTTCCTCTTTTGATATGAATTTTTCAGCCTTTGTGTAGTCGAATCTGATTTTTGTCATACTATTCCTCCTTATTAAATTTCTTTATATCCATTCGGGTTTTTGCTTTGCCAGTTCCACGCGTCAGCACACATTTTCTCAATGCCGCGCTCAGCAATCCAGCCAAGCTCTTCCTTTGCCTTTGTCGCGTCGGCATAGCATATTGCAGCATCGCCAGGTCTGTTCGGAGCAATTTCGTACGGGATTTCTTTTCCCGCCGCTTTTTCGAATGCTTTTATGATTTCAAGCACGCTGTAGCCCTGACCTGTACCGAGATTGTAGATATGAACACCGCTTACGCCCGTTTTCTTTTCCACAGCCTTGAGGTGACCGAGAGCAAGGTCGGTTACATGGATATAGTCACGCACGCCCGTACCGTCGGGAGTGGGATAGTTGTTGCCAAAGACATTTACCTTGGGAAGTCTTCCTACTGCGACCTGCGCAACATAAGGAAGAAGATTATTCGGAATACCATTAGGATCTTCGCCAATCGTTCCGCTTTCGTGCGCGCCGATAGGGTTGAAGTAACGAAGAAGCACTACGCTCATTTCCTTGTCGGCGGACTGTGCATCAGTCAAAACTCTCTCAAGCATAAGTTTTGTTGAGCCGTAGGGATTGATAGTGAAAAGAGGTGCATCCTCCTTAATCGGAACTGTTTCGGGGATACCATAAACTGTTGCCGAAGATGAGAATACGATATTTTTCACGCCGTGCTCTTTCATAACTTGCAAAAGGATAAATGTGCCCGTCATATTATTATGATAATATTCAATGGGCTTTGCACAAGACTCTCCTACCGCCTTGAATCCTGCAAAGTGGATTACGGAGTCGAATTTATTTTCGTCAAAAACTTTGGTAAGTCCTTCATAGTCAAGAATGTCGCATTTATAAAAAGCAAAATCCTTTCCTGTGATTTTCTTTACCCTGTCTATTGATTTTTCACTTGAATTTGAAAGGTTGTCGACTATAACAATGTCGTGACCTGCATTAAGAAGTTCAACGCAAGTATGACTACCAATATAGCCTGCACCGCCTGCTACTAAAATTTTCATAATTTGTCCCCTCATATATTTAATTTATATATTACATACATATATTTTATACCCCAGCAAAATAGTTGTCAAGTAAAAGAAAAGCTCCTTTTTCTTTTTTCCCTGCGACATAAAATCTTTTTAAAACAAGTGGTACGACAAAATTCCTCCCCCGAAACTCTTGTCAAGTTATTTTTTTATTTTTATCATTTTTTATGTAAACCTATTTTCCGCGATAAATACGCACTTTGTATTTTTTATAAGTTTCGGAAAAATTATTGTTAAAAACTGTTAGAACTGTTAAAAAGTCTTGTTAATATCCTTGTTTTCGGGGTTTTGGCTGTTTAAAACTTTGAAGAGATGTGAAAACTCCTGTATTTTTTATGTCTACCTTTGTTTACATAAAAAAAGAATAAAAGTTTTATTATTGAAACCTATATTTTTACATTTTACGACAGCAAAAAGCGACAAAAAAACCCCGTAACCTTATTGGCTACGGGGTTTTCTCTACTTTTGTTTTTACAGAGCGTCGATATCTTCCTGTGTAACAAGTTTTACGCCATTCTTTGTAAGAATTTCGATTGCCTTGTCATTATCTTCAACACGGAGAACAACATAGGCGTGTTTTCCTGAAATTGTGATGAACGCGTAAAGGTATTCAACATTGATTCCGCTCTTGCTCATAAGCTGGAGAACATTTGAAAGTCCGCCTGCAACATCAGGAATTTCCACGCCGATTACTTTAGTCACTGAAACCACACATTCACTCTCGCTGAGAGCGTCTTTCGCCTTTTCAACATTATCAACGATAAGTCGAAGAATACCAAACTCCTGTGTATCTGCAACGCTGAGGGCACGGATGCTTACAGAAGCATCAGCAAGGCGCTTTGTGATTTCGGCAACTGTACCTGCCTTGTTTTCAACGAAAATTGATAACTGCTTGATTGTCATTTTCCCCACTCCTTTTAATTATTATAAAGTTTTCTCTTGTCGATTACTCGTACTGCTTTACCTTCACTTCTCACGATTGATTTAGGCTCAACAATTCTTACAAGAGCAGAAATACCAATCATTGATTTGAGTGCTTCGTTAATTTCCTTTTCAATTTTTGAAAGTTCATTAATCTTATCAGAGAAGAGTTCGGGAGTCATTTCAACTTTTATCTCAATGGTATCACTTGCCTTTTCGCGGTCAACGATAATCTGGTAGTTACTTGTAAGTCCCTTTCTGAGAAGAACTTCTTCAATCTGTGAGGGGAATACATTTACGCCCTTTACGATAAGCATATCGTCGCTTCTACCCATGGGCTTCGCCATTTTAACATGAGTTCTGCCGCAAGAACATTTCTTTCTTGAAAGCACACAAATATCCTTTGTGCGGTAACGAATCATCGGGAATGCTTCCTTTGTGATACAGGTAAATACAAGTTCACCCTTTTCGCCTTCGGGAAGAACCTCACCCGTTTTGGGATTGATAATTTCCGCGATGAAGTGGTCTTCGTTTATGTGCATACCGTTTTGTTCACTACATTCAAACGCTACACCGGGACCGCTGATTTCGGTAAGGCCGTATATGTCATAAGCCTTGATGCCAAGTCTTGTTTCAATATCCTGACGCATTTCCTGTGTCCATGCCTCTGCACCAAAGATACCTGCCTTGAGCTTAATCTGGTCCTTTATACCCTGTTCCTCGATGCTTTCTGCAAGGTACTGCGCATAAGAAGGAGTACAACAAAGGATTGTTGACTGAAGGTCACACATAAACTGAAGCTGACGCTCGGTATTACCTGAGGACATAGGAAGCGTAAGACAGCCTACCTTGGGAGAACCGCCCTTAAGACCTGCACCACCTGTGAAAAGGCCATAGCCGTATCCAACCTGACACACGTCGCCTTTTGTTCCGCCTGCTGCAACGATTGCTCTTGCACAACAGTCTTCCCAAAGGTCAATGTCGTTTTGAGTATAGAATGCAACTACTCTCTTTCCTGTTGTTCCGCTTGTAGACTGAATACGAACACACTCTGAAAGAGGCTTTGACAAAAGTCCATAGGGATATGCTTCACGAAGGTCGTCTTTTGTAAGGAAAGGAAGTTTGTAAAGGTCATCAACACCCTTGATATCGTCAGGTGTAACCCCCTTTTCTTCCATAAGTTTTCTGTAATAAGTGTTATTCTCGTAAACGTACTTTACTGTTTTTACGAGTCTTTCACTCTGCCAGGCACGAATCTGCTCATACGAGGCAGTTTCGATTTCCTTCTGATAATAGTTACCCATTTTGTCCATCTCTTTTCTAGAATTTAATGATTATAACCAAGTTCAAATGCCTTTTTGTTAAGTTCTACAAACTTGGGAGCAACACTCTTTTCAATAGCTGCAATCCACTTGTCGTAAGGAATATCAAAGTATTTTGCAAGGCGTGCCATAAGTACGATGTTTACTGCCTTGGAGCTACCTGCTTTTTCCGCAAGAGAAAGTGCGTCAAGTGCGTCTACAAATGCGCCCTTTTCAGTTATTTTATCAAGTACATCAGAAGGATACTGCGCCGCGCCGATAATTACGGGCATAGGGTCAATCTGCTGTGTGTTAACGATGATTTTACCATCCTTCTTAAGGCAGGAGAGCCATCTTGCCGCTTCAATCTTTTCAAATGAAACGATGAAGTCTGCCTCGCCCTCCTCAATTATGGGAGAGTAAACCTTTTCGCCGTAACGAACATATGTAACAACGCTACCACCGCGCTGGCTCATACCATGAACCTCTGAAACCTTTACATCGTAGCCTTCATCAACGAGGAGTCTTCCCAAAAGCTTACTTGCAAGGAGCGAGCCCTGTCCGCCAACGCCGACAATCATAATATTTTTTGTTTCCATTACTCCTGCACCTCGCTTTCAATTGCGCCGAAGGGACAAAGTCCTTCACATACTTTACAGCCTACGCAAAGAGTCTTGTCGATTACTGCCTTGCCATCGTGCATACTGATTGCGGGACAACCAAATGACATACACTTTTTACAGCTCTTACACTTGTCTTTATTTACTACAACAGGTGCCTGGGGCTTAACATACTTAAGAAGCACGCAAGGTCTTCTTGAAATAATTACTGAAGGTTCGTCGGCTGCA